>NZ_JBHIND010000026.1:0-40379 GCF_042194695.1 Bartonella sp. CM86QHHN | reverse complement strand
GTCAATATCATTTTTTATTTTTTTTAAATAAAATAACCCAAACTTTACCAATAAAATATTGAACAAAAAATCCTATTTCAAGACATTATTGGAAACAAGCAATTATAGGCAAAATCTGCCTTCATAAAAATAAAACATGAAAACAGCAAGGAGTTCAAAGAGAGCATGGCGCCTTTAAAGTAAAATATAGCACCCCATTGCAATGCATAAAAATAGGAAGTTGCCTAGGAATGAGTTAATCACAATAACGCTTGTTTTATGCTACTTTAATAGAGAAAATTTTCTGCGCAGATACGATTTATAAAGACATTGCTGTATAAAGAGAATCGCATGATCTGTAATTTGTAAAAAGAATCAAATTCCTGTAGAAGCATGCTAAGCTATCTATCTAGCTTTCTTTATTTAATATTGAAAAGTACTCTTATAAATCTATGTGGGATAACGAACAACAAAAAAACGATCCTGGACAAGACCCTGCTCTTGTCGTCAAGCGCTTGCGGCCTGCGCGCCGACAGGTCTCTGCTCGTTGGCTTACGGGAACCATTCTGACAGGAATCACTTCCTGCATTCTTATGGGGATTGCACTTTTTACGGCTCTTGATGAACAACAGCGATTGGTAACACCGCCACAATGGTTTACGCAAGAAAACCTATCAGAATCACAAGACCCTGAGGCCAATGGCTATAAAGGTGATCGTATTTCTCCCACCCATGCAAGGCAAAGCTTTGACAGAAAACGTCAATTTGAACTATCGATTCTACAAAAAAAAGGCGATGAAAAAGTCATTCAAACACAACATTTTGAATGGATTCGTATGGCTTTAGCCGAAAATCGCCCCCAGAAATATAGCTATCCAAAATTTGATTCTTTAAGCATTCTTGCTAGTGATACGAAAAATCAAAATATCGCACCACAAGAAGATTCTGGGCAGATTTATGGAGCAAAGGTTGAAACAAAACTCACCTTACGCAGCTATGATTTTAAGGTAAATCAATTCGATTTTGATGACAGCGACACATTGACAGATGAAGAGGCACAACAAGAAGTACAAAAAGCTGGATTTACTTTAGAAAAGAGCTCCGAACTTCTTTCAGTTCTCACATTGATTGATCCTTTAAAATTAGAAGATGTATCCTCCCCTTCCCAAGGCACAGAATCCCCTGAAGTTCGAATCGTTCAAGAAAATGTAACCGTTTCTCCTCAAAGTCACCGTATCGATCTGACGAAAAACTATGTTGAAGATATTATTCCTATTCGTAAAAAACAAACGATAGCCGATGCTTTCAAAAAAACCAGTTATACAAAAAAGCAAATTGACCAGGTTGTAAAAACGCTAGAAAAAATAAGCCTTTCCGATTCACTTAAAGAGGGAAGCCTTTTACGCATTGGTATCGTGACACAAGCTGGTGAAGAAGACCATCTCGTACGCGCAAGTATCTATCAAGGGATGCATCATGTTCTCACCATTGCCCTGAATGATAAAGGCCAATTCATTGAAAGCACAGAGCCTAAAATGTCTAAAGCACTTAAAACGGCTTTTCAAAATGGTATTCCACATTCTTATATCAATAGCGCGCAATTACCAACGGCTTATGATGCACTCTATAGTGCTTTGCTAAGCCATAATATATCACAATCTCTCTCTCATCGTCTTATTCGTCTGCTGGCCACCAATATTGATATGAAAAGTCCGATAACACCCAATGATCAGATCGAAATATTTTATGCTGTACCACAAAGCGATAAAGAAAACAAAAACGGCAAAAAGAATTTGAAAGCAAAGGAAGCATCCAAGAACGCTGATCCAGAAATTCGTTATATTAGTGCAACTTTTGGGAATACAACTTATAAATATTACCGTTATCAATTAAAAGATGGAAGCGTTGATTATTATGATTCTGAAGGGAAAAGTTCAAAACCTTTCTTGTTGCGCAAACCCACACCAAATGGCATTTTTGGCTCTCCCTTTGGTCCACGCAAACATCCTATTTTAGGCTATGTCCGCATGCATACGGGTGTTGATTGGATTGCTCCTAAAGGATCACCCATTATTGCTGTAGGAGATGGTATTGTTACAAGAGTAGGCGTAACAGGCGGCTATGGAAACCATACGGAAATTCAACATGCCAATGGATATGTCAGCAGTTATTCACACCAAAGTCGTTATGCACCAGACATCAAACCAGGCGTGAAAGTACGACAAGGACAAATTATTGGGTATGTTGGATCAACAGGAATGGCAACCGGACCCCATTGTCATTTTGAAATCATTGTCAATGGCGTCAAGGTTGATCCCATGCGCATTCGTATACCGGATAGCAAAGCCTTAACCAATCAAGACCTACAAACATTCCTACAAGAAAAAAACAACATTGATGCCTTGATCAACAGCCCAATAGCACCCTCCGAAGAGACTTAAAGCATGAAAGCATCTGCATTTTTACGACTCAAAACATCTAAAAAATATGCTTGAGCGCTTACTTTTCTCAAAGAGATTTCCGCATTTTAAATATCTATTAAAGAATACGCCGAAAGATGCCACCACCCAAGGTCGCATCACAATGATTAAAAATAAAACGCCCTCCCCTTTTCAGGTTTACGCACAATAGAAAAGTGAAAAATATGAAACCCCAAAAGGCTAACTCTTTTTGTTTATTTTATCAAAACGATAGCCCGTCCTTATTTGCCATGCAATAAAATCTCAAATCAAAGAGGTGCCCGCTAAAGGATGAAGATTCTAAAATCCATATCATTCTATAAACAACCCGACTTTTTGTTGAATAGATTCCACTTGTTGAATGTATGCTGTTCATAGCCCTAAAGGACGGTGTTTCATGAACTTTCTGAGCACGTTTTACCTTAAGAGTATTCGTTACACACTTTTACAAAAACACCCCATATTTAAAGTTTCACATGCCTTACAAAAAATAACAAAACTTGAAAAAACTCTCTCTTTGCAAAGCAATAGAGCTTACGAATATAAGTATTATTGGCTTAAAGGAGCACTTATTCAAAATAAATTTAAAAGCTAACTTAAGCACTTCAAAGCTCTCAGACAAGGAGAACTTTGAAAGCCGATCATCGGAGTCAACAAAGCAAAAAAACAACAAGAGAGAAAATCAAACATTACACCAAAAGATAAAGAAGCAAAGTTGTTTCTCTTGAAGGCAATTGACAATCTGATATGAATGGTGCTGTGTTCGCGCTACTGAAGCCGTATTTTTCCTTCTTCTTGTGAAAAGATGCCCTCCCCATACATTCACGATGAATGAAAGGCAGCTTACCACGAGAAAAGAGAAAATTTACCCTTTTAAAAAATCAGTCAGAGCTTTTTTTTGAACTATTCATGCTAAGTTTTGGCAAAGGAATGACAATCTTTGTGCCTCCTAAAGCAGAAGTTTCAAACAGAGGTTTTTCACCAAATTGCATACAGAGCTGTTCCACGACCACACGACCAAGTCCTGTTTTTTGTTTTAAAGTTTGGCTTTTCATTCCCACGCCATCATCTTCTACAATGAGCATCAATTGTCCATCTTTCTGGGGACCAAAGGAGATATAAATATGACCAGACCGTTGATCAGGAAAGGCATGTTTTAAGGAATTGGTTAGCAACTCGCCAAGGATAATTCCAAGTGTTGTCGCATCTCTTGAAGACAGGCGACAATCTTTAAAGTTGGTGTGAATGGTGATGTTTTCACGCAATTCAAAAGGGACTGCCAATTCGACATCATGCACAACAGAGCTGAGAAACTCTGCCAATAGTGTCGTTTCCATATCATCACTTAAGCGCAAACGACGATGTGCTGTAGAAATTGTCTGAATACGATCACGTGCAGCCCCTAGAACAGCACGGACCTCTTCATTTTTGCTCCGGTTTAACTGGAGCCCCAACAAAGAAGACACCGTCCCAAGAGAATTGCCAATGCGATGGCTTGCATCCTGCAACAATATTTCAACCCGTTGGCGTTCTTTTTCAGCGTGATTACGTGCTCTTTCTAATTCTTGTGTTCGTTCTTTCACGCGGGCTTCCAGAGCGATATTTTCACTATGAAGCAGCAATTGATACAATTTTAAAGAGCGCATATCACGATGAAAACGATTAATAACAAAATAGGCAGAAATAAAGGTACTCACAACGGAAACAATAGCCGCCAATGTCAAAGCCGCCCGCATCAATGCGATACCCTCACGCTGTTTTTGTCGCACCACATCATCCCCATTAATAAAGCTTGTCATCAATTGAGCTAAACGTGCTACAGGAATCTTTGATACTTCCAAAGAGTCCGCATGAGAAGGTTGAGAAGGTTGTTCAGGAATCGCATCAAGAGCACGCATATGGGCATTCATAAAGGCTTTTCGTGCTTCAACCTCTTCTTTAAAAGCCGTAAACCATTTATACCACTGCGGATGCGCATAAACAATAAGTGCGATATAGTCGAGAATATTCCCCAACTCCCGCTCTGCATTTTCAAAACGTATTTTATCTTCCGCCTTGCGCGTTTTTGCATAGCTGCGGTCAGCAACAGCCATATCAATCAGGCTAATAAGGACCAAATCAGCCTGTTCGCGCAATTCTGAACTTGTATTCAACTGTGCGACTTCTCGATCAACGGCATTTGAAAGCAACATAATAAAAACCGATGCCAAAAGAGCCATAACAAGAGAAACAACAATCGCACCCCACCGCCAGCGTGATATCGTTGCATCAGAAGAAGGCATTTGAGGCATCAAATTTGTTTTTGTTGTCATAGAATGTCCATTGGCGAACTTGAAAGTCGTCATTTTTCAGCACAAAGGAAGGCAACCTTATGGAACATAAAACCTAAAGCCCGTGAGAAAGTTTTATACAGGCTTTTCTTGTGTTCTTAAAGATACACGCCAAACTTCTGAATTCCCTCAGATACTGACTTTACTGTAATAGCTATAACGGGAATAAAAAAAACAAGGCTATCGATCATAATTATTATGCTTTTTTAGCCGTTAAATGAACACAATGTACTTCCAGCTGAGTAAGAATCAGGACCATAATCAGACTCACCATTGACTTTAAGAAGTTCTTGTAATCGATTACGCGCCCTGCTCACACGGCTTTTAATGGTTCCAACAGCACAACCACAAATAGCCGCAGCATCTTCATAAGAAAACCCCGATGCGCCAATGAGAATAATGGCTTCTCTTTGATCGGCAGAAAGCAAATTTAAGGCTTTTTTGAAATCTTGCAAATCAAGTGATCCATATTGAGCAGGATGAACAGCGACATTTTGAGTAAACACGCCGTCGGTATCTTGAACTTCTCTTCCCTTTTTACGCATTTGACTATAAAATTCATTGCGCAAAATGGTAAAAAGCCAAGCTTTAAGATTAGTTCCCATCTCAAAACTATCTTGCTTAGCCCATGCCTTCATAACAGTATCTTGGACCAAATCTTCGGCTTTATCGTGCTTGCCACTTAAAGAAACAGCAAAAGCTCGTAAAGCCGGCAACACAGAAAGGAGTTCTTGTTTAAAGTTTTTCGCGCACTTTGACATAAAGGATTCAAACCTTTTCCACATTGTTTAAGCCAAATTGCTCTGCGCGCTCCAACTTTTCTAAAAGCTCAAGCAAACACCGTGGCAGTGCTTCTTCTTGAATTTCCATGTAAAATTGACGTAACTTCCGTGCTATTTCGCTATTGACCCCGAGAAGATCATCTCCAACTCTAAATTGTGTGGTGAGATTTTTTTCATCACGGTCGTTCATTTTTCATCCCCCTAATCCATATATTACTAGTAGCACCGCGAAGAATTTTTCGCCTTATGGTTGTAAATATAGCTGCCGGTAAAAAGTTCCATACAAATCAAGGAACTTTTTTATCGGTTGAGAATTTCAACCAACAAAATGCTTGAAAGGTCAAAGGAGTTATAAATTATGTCATTATCAACGCGCATTGCCCCGCATCTTCCCTATCTTCGGCGTTTTGCCCGCTCTGTCACCGGTAGCCAATCCTCTGGCGATGCCTATGTTTCAGCGATGTTGGAAGCACTCATTGCCGACATCTCCATTTTTCCCAAAGCCTCCACTGACCGAATTGGTACCTATTGGCTTTTTTGCCATCTTTTTGACCAAACCACACCAAACATCCCTGAACCCCTGCCCCAATTTGGTCTTGAACAAAAAACCAGTGCCAAATTATCCTATCTCACGCCCCGTGCACGCCAAGCATTTTTGCTCATTGCCGTTGAAGGATTTCATGAACAAGACGCCAGCGAAATCATGAATCTGGATACGAAAGAATTTCGCAAGCTTCTCAACCAAGCATCCATTGATATTTCTCAACAAATTGCCACTGAAGTAATGATTATTGAAGATGAACCTCTTATTGCACTTGATATTGAGCAAATGGTAGAAAGCCTAGGTCATCATGTTGTAGGAATAGCGCGCACGCGTGATGAAGCTGTCATCATGTATCATAAGAAAAAACCACGGTTGATTTTGGCTGATATTCAATTAGCCGATAACAGTTCAGGGATTGATGCGGTCAACGAGATTTTGAAAAATGACCGTATACCAGTGATTTTCATCACGGCTTTTCCCGAAAGGCTTCTCACTGGCGAGCGTCCAGAACCAACTTTTTTAGTGACCAAACCTTTTAACCCTGATATGGTGAAAGCGCTTATTTCCCAAGCTTTATTTTTTCAAGAGAATGCTTCTAAAGCGGCTTAGAACAGGGTAACATCTTAAAATTATGATCGTTACGCCTCTTTCAAAGCCTCCCATGGATAGATCTCATATGAGTGCGCTCATGCAAGCGATTCGTGGTGCTGATATTTGCGTTCTCTATCAGGCAACAAATCTGGTTTATTTATGGGCTGAAAACTTGCCACATCATTTGCACAATAAATGGCGGGTTGGGTGTCGTGACAGCGACTTTTTTTCGCTTGACCTTGCAGACAATATGGAAACCATCAAACTGCAAGTTTTAGCCAGTGGCAAAATGCAAACTGTTGAAGCACGTTTTGAAGATACAAACAAACAAGAGATTTGGTACAAATTTTCTATTGATTGCCACCGCAATGATAACGAAGACATTATTGGTATTATCACCACCGGTGTCAATATTTCCGGCTTACGCCGCCGTGAACAAGTGCTTAAAATCCTTCTTCGCGAAGTCAGTCACCGTTCTAAAAACCTTCTAGCGATCATTCAAAGTATTGCCAGCCAAACCGCCCGCTATACTGAATCTCTTCAGGTTTTTTTACGAAAATTTCAAGGTCGTCTTCATTCTCTTTCTCATTCTCAAGATCTGATCACTGATTCCGATTGGCGCGGTGCTCAATTTCGCGAATTGGTCCAAACGCAGGCTTTAGGTTATTTTATGAAAGAAACAGAACGTTTTTCACTTGAAGGCGTCGATCCTTATCTTTTTCCCAATGCCGCTTTGCATATCGGTTTGGCTTTTCATGAACTGATTGTCAATTCTCTTTCTTTTGGAGCCCTTTCCCAAGAAAAGGGGAGCATCTGTGTACGCTGTGAAATCGAAACAAAACTGAATGGCAAAACGCAACTTATCATCACTTGGCATGAAAATTTTGAATCCGGCATCCCTCCCACAAACAATAAAAAAGCCTGTTTTGGTAGTGCCGTTCTCGAAAAAATCGTTCCCATTTCCGTGAATGGTTCAGCTTCTCTCAAATTGACACAAGAAGGAATTGTCTATTGCCTCTCTGTTCCTGATACTTATTTTGATATTTTTTCTTAAAAGAGCATTTTAAACAATGAACAAGAGAATTTTCCCCTTTTTTAGCAAAATGTCTCATCTGTTTATTAAGCACAAAGATATTTTCAACCCCTTTACACCAACCTCTATTATCCCCCAATAGTTCCCCAAAACTTTAACGATAAAAACTGAAAGCCACATAAAATCCATTCCCGCTGTCAATCAACTTCCATCCCTCATATAACCGACATATTTTAAAACAGAAACCAAAACGATAAAGAGCAAACCGTTTCAGCTTTTATATGCAAAATAAAAGCGAGCCTGTTACCCATCTCTTTTTGTGTAATTTTCGCAATGCGTATATAATTTTATTTTGGCAGAATATGAAATTTCAAGGAGTAAAGCTAATATCCATCATCACTCTTCAGCTTTACGGGCTTAAAGCATCCACGACAACGACAATTAATTGATGTAAATTACACATTTTATGCTTTTATTTATCGCATTCTTTAATGGAGATATCCTCTTCAGTTACAATAGGGCATCCTAAAACAGAATACACTTGTGTTCCTCATTCACGCACTTTTTTAATATTTCCCAGCGCATCCACGCTCATTTCAAAACAGTATCTGTAAATAAGATATAATAGCCCCCGTAAAGTGAACCATCAAAACCGCCCCTTGTTACGCCACGTCCTTCTTTACCTTCATACCCCTTTTCACTTCATAAAAGTAGTAGCTGAGCATCATCATACCATTTGTCTCTCATGTTACAACAGCCATTGACCTTTGAGAGCGTCCATAAGAGGCATTTCAGTCTTTTTTCAAATATTACTCACCAACATAGAGCCCCCACACACACCCTTTTATGACGTGCAAGCCAATGACTTTGATTAATTCACTATAGAACCCGCATCTCAAAGGGGAACTAAAAAACTGTGAAAGCGTTTAACAGTGAAGAAGCCCCTAGGCTGACAAATTGGAGTCCGCTCTGTCAACCTGTCATTTGGAAAATAATTGATGAATCCCCTTGTTTTTATCCTCTTATTAGTTTCATGTACAGATGATTTTAATAGTTGCTATTCGAACAATACAATGGTTAAAATCTATCCCACGGCTCAAGCTTGTGAACAGGCCATGGTCCCGTCCACAAAAAAGTTTGCACTTTATGGACAACAAATTTTTGCTCAATGTATAAACGTACAACCCAGTTTACATCAACAAGAAGTAAACTTGATCTGGTCTGTAACAAACCATGGAAATTTTCTTCTTAAAAGCCAAAACGTAAAGGACAAGGTGTCTACAGTCCACAAAGAAGATATTTTACCAACATCGCTTCCTCTTTTGCATTCTTCTTCCACAAACCTCTTGCACAAAAAACTTTAAAAGCATAAACCCATCAGATCTCAAAAAAATAATCAATGAAAGACATGATGGATAATAAGCGAATGCAACCTTCAAAAGACCATCACACAGAGCAAAATTCTCTGCCTCAAGATCTCCCTTTAGACCCTGCCGTAGAACGAGTGAGAAAAAAACTTATGGGTTTAATGATTATTTCCGTTTTAATAACGCTTTTCCTTATTCTAACCGTACTGTTTTTAATTGTTTATAAAGTGATAAAAACCGGATCAGCGCCAAAACAAACAGAGCTATCTTCCTCTCTCAGCAAAAACCCACACGTTATCCATCATACGCTCTCTCTACCGGAAAAAACACAGATTTTGTCGCAAAGCCTCTCAGAACACAATATTGTACTGAAAGTTTTAACCCCTGACGGACAAACAAAATTTATGATTTACAATTATCATACCGGTGCACTTGTCTCCATTCTTTCTGTTGAAACAACAAAAGAGAGAGCGAAGATAATGCCCCATTAAGAAAACTAACATCAATAAGCGCTTAACATAGCATCCTGAAGGTTTAAACATTTTCTGCAAGCCGGCATTATCACACGCTTTGCCAGCGCGTGGATGTTGCCCACAATCCTTGGCCCTAGAGAGAGTTCATAAGAGCCATTTTTATTCCTTCTTATACAAATTTATCCACACGGGCTCTCCCCGTTTGCAACGTGCAAGCGAATGGTTTTTGTTGATCCAACATGGAACAAATTTGGAAATGAGAGAATCCTAGGGGTTTAGGGGCTCTCACCCAACATTCAAAACAATGAATTATTATTATAAATCAATGTGATAAGCATTAAATATTCACCACACGGGCGACGGCGCGTTTTTTACTGTATCCCCTCACTTAAATCTTGGAAAAGAAGAAACCTTTCTGTCAACGCATTCCCATTTTAAGAAAATGACATCACTTGGGAAAAGCTAATAAACGTGCAAGAAATACCTCTTCTTGAGTGCAAAAATTCAACATATTAATTTATAGTGATGATTTATTTTGCATGTCAAACGAGAATCTCAAATACTGTAAGATTCTCCCTTTCAAATCTGTTCGTAAGAAACTGAATCAAAATCATTTCTTTACATATCCCAGCAAGGAAATGGATGAATAAAATACCTCTTATGAATGATCAGGTATCAAAAGAAGAACTGTTGCAACATTGAAAATTAAAGCAATAACGCCCAGTTTACATCTTTTATTAAGCAAAGATAACCGATGGATTTCACATGATAGAATTCATGAACACCAGTGCGAAATGGGCATGAATACATTGAATATAAGTGTGAATTAAATAAAACAACGACATTGCGTTCTTCATAAAAGAACTGCCTCTTAAAATACACGGATGTGGTTTTCTCTGTATTCCCTCACTTAAATCCCAGCAAAGAAGCAATCTTTTCTGTCAACACCCTTTGTTAAGTCTCAATACTGCCGGTGAAAATCCAAAGAAAGCGCAAGAAGCTTCTTGAGTATATACAATTTACTATCATGATACCAATAACATCACCACAAGCGCTTATACAGCACCCTTCAGGTTTAAACATTTCCCTCTGCCTCAAGATTGACCACTTGAGCGACGACGCATCTTTCCCTGTATCCCCTTACTTAAATCTCAGCAAAGAGGTAATCTTTTCTGTCAACACCCTTTGGTTAAGTTCCTGATACTGCGCGTGAACATTCAAGGAAAGCGCAAGAAGCTTCTTGAGCATATTATAATTTACTATCATGATACCAAGAACATCACCACAAGCGCTTATACAGCCCCCTTCAGGTTTAAACATTTCCCTCTGCTTCAAGATTGACCACTTGAGCGACGACGCATCTTCCCCTGTATCCCCTTACTTAAATCTCAGCAAAGAGGCAATCTTTTCTGTCAACAGCCTTCGTTAAGTCTCAATACAGCCCCGTGAAAACTCAAGGAAAGCGCAAGAAGCTTCTTGAGCATATTATAATTTATTATCATGATACCAATAACATCACCACATAAGCGCGCTTACACAGCACCCTTCAGGTTTAAACATTTTCCTCTGCCTCAAGATTGACCACTCGGCGACGGCGTGGTTTTCTCTGTATCCCCTCACCTAATCCAGGCAAAGAAGAATCCTCTTTTGTTGCTGTTTTTGTTGCTGTTGATGCATCTCCATTGCTAGAGCTTTCTGCTGTTGTAAGTGAAAGCTCAAGAGATGATTCATCTTGAGTCCGTACAGTACGTCGACGAGGAGAACGACGTATTTTTTTGACAGGTTCAACATTTTTCTCAGAGAGGCAGTGCTCTTGATCTGTTTTTTCATCCGATAGAGCCTCTAAAGCGTTTTCACGCGCATCCCCATTTTGCGCTTTATCATATTGGCCATTGCCATTTTTTTGCGACGACATTTGTAATACATCTGTATCACCCTCGACAGCATCCTTTTTTTCACCATCAAGATTTATTTCACCGCATTCTTGCCCATTGTTTTCATCACGATTTTCGTTTTCATCACCACGATTTTCATCACGCCGAACCGATTGAGACATTTGCCCAGCTGCTGCTAAAATAATACGCAAATAGTGCTCGGCATGTTGTAAATAATTTTCCGACATAACACGATCGCCTGCACCTTGTGCATCACGCGCAAGGCTTATGTATTTATCGGCAATTTGCTGAGCATTCCCGCGAATTTTAACATCCGGACCGCTACTTTCATAATTGCGAGACAACGGATTAGGACCGCGACGATTATTATTGTTATTACCATTATTGTTATTATTGCGACCGCGTACCCGTCTATTTTGTTGTGGCCTCATCTTTATCCCTTTTTGGAGTGTTTGTCTTATGTGTGTCTTAATTGACGCTTCCTCATTACATTATCTTTTGATAATGCTGATCATGTTTAACATACGATTATCAAGCTATCCGCGTTTATTTCACTCAAACGAACCCTACTGATATTGATAAAAGCATATATTTTCTTGAAAATCACAAAACAGCAGGGAAATCGTAAATCAAAAATTCCCTTTTTCTCTGTCAAACAGCAGAAACCTAATGATGTTCACGTAAAATGCCAAGTGTTTTTTTTAAAATAAACCATATTTCACTAAAAAAATAATTATCTTGTGGAAAACAAAAAGGAAAACACACATATAACACACCTGACAAAGAAAAAATTCCTGCCAGAGAATAGTAGAAGCTTCCTTTTTTGCTCTAAAACCACCGCTCCTAAAAACGCCGATATTCTCTACCCCCTCGTGCATTTAACTCACAAGCACTTCCATCCCAACGAGTCACTGCGCGAACCTCTTTATTTTATAAATATAGCCTCTCTTCATCGCTAAAGCAACCCCTTGCGAGCGATAATCCACGATCGCCTCACAAAACCTCTTAACTTTTATAGATAGATTAACACGAAGTATTATTCAAGCCCTATAATCACCAAGAGATCAATCTTCTTTCCCAAACAAGTCAATGATACTATCAATTTTTATTTTAACCCATAGAGTTTTTAAGTTAATCACAGTTTTTATTTATAACAAATTGAGCTTAAAAACAAAATATTTAAATACAAAAAAATATCAAATTATGAAAAAAACGACCAATATGTCACACTTTTTTAAAAATCAGCTTCTTCTCAAAAAAATACCCTCCTCAAAGCCTATCAATAAGAATGGCCTAACGTATTTCCTTACTTATCTTTTCTGATAAGGAATTTTCTGATAAAGAACACTAGAATTATAAAACAAGCACATTTTTAAACCCAGCACAGCGCTTTACGCATGAAGAAGCGGCAAATGTTTATAAAAGGAATGTTTTTTTACTCATTTTTGTCATGTCTATTGACTTACACCCTCAAAGAAGGAAGGTTCTCAAATCACACTGGTCTGTCAACAATGAAAATACTTATAAAATTCATACACTGAATTGATTTGTAATGATAATTCATATTTTTTGTGTTGAGTAAGAAAATTAATATCGTAGGATTTTTCATCCTCAATCTGTTTGCTGTTGAATCAATCTCTTTTTCTTGCATGTTACATGTGGGAAAACCTGCGTGGAGTAAAAACGATAAAAAGACTAAAAGTGCCTCTTATGAACCGTCTCTAAGGCTAAAGGGCTGTCGAGAGGCACCATTGGGAGCGAGCAAAGTGTGAGATAGTACCAGCTTACTCTTTTTTAAACCATAAAGATGAACATGCTCTATAAATTTTATACATTCATGAGGGTTTTACCATTATACCATTCACCAAAACCATTACGAAATGGATTTCCCACACTCGTTATTTCCCTTCAAAAAGCGCAACAAACCCTCCTGAAACTCCACCACGCCCCCTTAAACATTTCAAGGAGGCCATCCATACCTTATGTCGCCACACCTTAAATAAGAAGTGCGATATAACAAGATAAATAAATCAAGCTGCTATTGGTTTTGAGGCAGATAGTCATTTAAGAGGCTTTTATCTTTTTATCAAAATTCGCATCCTTTTAACTTTCCATATAAAAACTTAAAAGTAATTGCGCCTTTTGCCTGTTTTATTTTCTCTTTCATTCAGAAAACAGTCTCGTAAGAGAAAATAATTTCCATCCCCAGGACGGACCCTCGTCAAACATTGTTTTTTAGCACTATCAGAAAGCTTATCCCACATTTCACGAATAGCAAAATAGGCCTCACTTTCCAAATTAAGACAATGCTGATAAACCTCTCTTTTCATATCGGGCATAACGGAGGCAGAAATTTCCTTGCAATATACGCGTAGATCAAAAACAGGAATAACCAATTCAACGGGTGCTTGTTGTGTTACTTTTTTATGAGAAGAAAAATAACTAACCACCTTTGCAACAACAAAACACAAAAACACTATACAAAAAAGTATTATGCAAACAAAAGCAATCTTGCGATATAATCTTTTGAAATAAGCCTTTTGTCTTGCTCGGATTCTTTTTTCCATAAAGATTGTACCCTTTAATATCCCAAGAGAAGCTTTTACAGCAAAAAATGATAGAAGTATCTGTGTACACAATACAGGTTATAGCCGCAAACGATCAAGACTCTTATGTCAAAAGACTCTCTTTTTTACCGTATAATTCTTATCGTATATAATTCTTATGAAACACTTTTCTCATGCCCTTTATGAAAAAATAGGGCTGATGATTTTCTCTCACCACTTTTAAAGACGAAGATTCTTCATCCATGCGGATCTATAAACAATTCGTCTTTGTTAAGACATGTCATATTGATTTATAAAGAATATTTATTGTTTTACATGTTGAATGAGAAACCCGAACACCATAGGATTCTCTCATCCGAAGTTTGTTTTCTATTGAAACAATCAAAACCATGTTGCTTACAAGTTACAAGCGGAGCTAGCATGTGGATTAAAAACTGTATAAGAAAGGCATATGGCTCTTATGAAGCATCTCACGAACCAAGGCTGTCGTAAATATTGGGAGCTAGAAAATACAATAATGGTGCGGGCTTGCCTCTACATAAGCGTAAAGATGGGAGTGCTCAATGGATTTACCGTTATTCACCACACAAACACTTCATATATAAAATCTTATACGCCTTCTATTACCGCCCCCTCAAAAAGCAGTCGCTAAAACAAGATAAGAGATTATAGATGTAAAACTCCTAACAAAAAAGAATGGACTTTCTAATCGAGATCAACAAACACTGTTAAAGACACATTTGCATTTTTGACCATGCTGGCATGTATGATAATGGCCCTTCAAATGCGCCACCATTTTATGCTTCACCTCATATCATTCTCCGTCAAACAATCACAAAGATTCTTTAACTATTCAACGCCCCCCAACCAAAGCAAAGAAACCAAACCCAGACGCCTGCATTTTTATTTGAATCTTCCCTATTGGGATAAAACACACAAGAATTTAAAGATTTCACTGCAAAATGAAATCACAAAATACAATAATGAGAAAAATATCCAAAGCCATCTCAATAACAAATATATAGCGCCCCTGTTATTAGAAAGTAAAAAAAGCCGCACCATTTAAAGGCGCGGCTTATGAATAGAGATATAACTAAATAAAATACAAAAGAAATCAATAATAAATACTTATACACAAAACGTATAGTATTGCAAGCTTTTTAATTATATTTATAAAAATATCCAAAAAGAGTATAAATAATGATACATTCGTATTGAGGAGAGCTGTTTATAACAATACACTTTCTAAAATAAAAACGTATCAAATAAATCAAAATACTTTGTAGCTTTATTTCAATATAATCCATGAAAAAACACACATGATTTAAGTCCATAATTATAATAAGACCCGTTCTTTTACGCTTGTAAAAGCTGGTTTTTCTTGACTTGCATCCACCACTTCAAAAGATGAAGATTCTTCACCCAATCTGATTTATCAACAGCCCAGATTGCAGTGGGGTCCATTTGGCTTTCTCACATGTGATTGATTTAAACTTAAAGCTCAACAAATAAGCCTGCCTTAAATATTTGCCACGCCCTTTAAAAAACACTTTTTGTATCATGGAAGCTCTTACAAAGAGACTTGCCTTATATCATCACACCTGAAAGGACAGTCTTTACAGCATAAACAGGATAAGACAAATCAACAACCGCTTGTACAATCTTGTCTGATAAGAAAACAAGTAAAACGTTAGCCTTCAAGCCTGCTCCAACAGTACAGCATTTCTCTTCTTTATAAGAAAAGACACAACGATACGCATGATTTTTTTATAGGCATTTTTCTGCTTTTGTCCTTTTGGCAATTAACATTTTCTTTTTATGGGATTTTTAACAAATTAAAATTGCGAGGATCTGCACTTTTTCTCTTTTAAAAAAGCGTAAAAACCGCAAATTATTTATAGAGTTAAAATCATCAAACGCTCTATCCAAAAGCTTTTTAAAATGATTGCAAGATTTTTTATCTTTTTAAAGCTTCTTTTGCCATGCGTTTCTATTTGGGCATGGCTCCTTGCTCTGTAGGCTTTAAAAACTTACCCTTAGATTTCAATATGCGCCCTACTCTCCCCAACAACGCATGATCAACTTATCCAGCAACAACGCTTCTCTATCAATTTTTACCATTTTTTAACATCTCAAACAGAGTGCAATTCCAGGCTCCACCGAAGATATAAATTAGGTTTATCTGATCTATAGCTTCACCCCATACATATTGTTATGATCACTCTATTCTAATTTTCCTTATCTAACAAAGAAGAAATCTCTCTAGAATGCTCAACACTGATGTTTTGAGTAACACTACTGTGTATTTCTAGCGGTTTATGTGCTGTAAATTTTGAAATAAAAGAGCTGTAGTCTATTTTTGGCGCCTCGTATATTGGAGAAAAAAATATGTCTCCAGCGGACGATGATTCTGTTTTAATTTCTGGTGCGCTCACAAAACTGTTTGGTGTCGTTATTCCACCACTCACAACACTATTAATACTGTCTTGCTTCTCTTCTTTCTCATTTTTTTTCTGTTCGACATTGGTAAGATCTAGAGCATTTAATTTTTTTTCTAAAGCATCCATGCGCTTTGCAATTTTTGTAATATCTTCATATGCTTTCTTCAACAATGCGTTTAAAGGAGCATGTCCCATTCTTCCGCTAGCATAAAGAACCACACGAATACATTCCGGATCATCAATATCAGCAATAGAAAATGGAAAAAGTGCCATTATATCCCCCTTTTTGATAAGCTAAACGCGTTATTAAGGCATTTGCATCTCTTTTTTCGTTGTACGGCTCTTGCATTTCTCAGAAAACCATATGAAAAGCTTTTGAAAAAAATTTCCTCATCGAAAATTTTTACAAGGTATTTTTTTAGATTATACTCTGTTTTCCACCTAAAATGATGATTTTACCACCTAAAACCAAAGAGAAATGCATATCACCTTGCATGCTGTATCAACCTTTCCCAAAAGGACAAAGCCCACACCGGTCTTTAAATAATGGCAATCAATAAACAATGGTTTGTAAACAATCTGGCTTCTTATCTAACAGATTTGACTTGGCTTCCCCCTTCAAACGCATCCTTGTAATGTATCCCCTGTCCAGAGTTACTCTACAAAAAATGCTGCGTTAGGAAT
This sequence comes from Bartonella sp. CM86QHHN, assembly GCF_042194695.1. Taxonomy (NCBI): domain Bacteria; kingdom Pseudomonadati; phylum Pseudomonadota; class Alphaproteobacteria; order Hyphomicrobiales; family Bartonellaceae; genus Bartonella; species Bartonella sp. CM86QHHN. The sequence continues at coordinate 23,234 of NZ_JBHIND010000026.1, read as the reverse complement.
ACGCACAGACGAAAAACACCCCATGCATAAAATTTTAACCGCATCTCAAACAATGGTATTTTACAACACAACGGGATAAACTATTGTCTTATAGATTTTCTCGTATCACTCTCATCCTGTTTCAAGAAGTTGCCTGATAAGCACAAAATGCCATCTCAGAGAGTTCAATGCCTCACCATACGTTACAACGCATCGCCAACCTGCTGCTCTTGCCAACAGTGCGTCCATTTTGAAAACAAAGAGTGGCTTTTTTCCTACACGCTAAAAAAAGAAAGCGCTCCATTTTGCCTTTTCTCGCTTTAAATAAACATATCCGTTGACCTCTTCCCACCACCTCAAAGGACGAAGATTTTAGCCCTACATCGGTTTGTAAACAATCCAACTCCTCTGAAAGGATTCCGTCTGCTGCTCACTTATATGATTCACTTGCATAATACTTAACCAAGCAAATCCTCCCCAGAACAGTTGCTAATGTATTAAATACTTTAAGCTATCTTACTGATATCACCACCTTCAATAATAGTGTTTTAATGACGATGTTTTACAGTATAATAGGATAAAATTTACCCATGGTTTTTTTGTCATCGCACAGCAGCGGTTTAAACCCAGCACTTGAAATAATGGATCACGACACCACAAGAGAGAGGCATTTGGGATAAAATCTTTATTCCTCAGCAAAAAACGCCATGAATAAAGAAAGTTTTTTTGTTCTCCCCCTACCTTCAATAATCACTGTCTTGATCCTCTAAAGAACAATAGGCAAACTTACCTTTAGACATTCAACAAAGGCAGCACAAAAAATAAAGAGAGTTAAGTTTTTTCTAAAGCGCATCAAAACTTTCTACACAATATATTCAATAAGACTTTTTTTCATAACAAACATTTTAGCATTTTTATCTTTCTCTCATACAGCTTTCATTCTCAGACTTTGACAGCATAAACTACCGCCATATTGACGGGGCGTGTTTCATCCCCCCCTGTTTTTTGCAACAAGACCTTATGTTCATGCTCTCCCGCAGGAGCTGTCAAACAACCAGTCCAAGACACCATAGCGACATCCTCTGTATAAGTCCCGCTATTGTAGTATAGAATCTTTTTTTCAATCTTTGGATAACTATGCTGGTGGTTACCTGTTGAATCTGTTTTTCCCTCATGGGTATGGGATTGAAAAGACTCTTCTTGTCGGCTTCCCAAGCGACGTCCTTTATCAATTTCTTTTCCACTATCGAGCCCCCGTAAAAACATTCCACGCAAATCGGGAACATTGAATGTTGTTCTCCCGTCTCCTTTTCCCCATGTTTCTCCCAAAACAGCAAAGAGATTGGCATAGTTCCTTCGCGAATATTCTTTACCATCACACAGTAACCATCCAGAGGGTATTTTTTCTGTAGCAAAAGTCCCGATAAATCCAGAAGAAAAAGTTTCAGGCAAAGGAGGAAAGGGCGGAATTTCAGGAAGTTTTATAGTAGGATTGGTTAAAAACCAGCCATCAGCATTTTTTCCGGCAATATCACGCGTATAGACGACTTCATAAAGCCCCCCTTTTTGAATTTCCCCGCCCTTTAAAGGCATAATACCCTCTGGCGTTGCCATATAAGTTGGTCTTGGTAGCAATTGATTTAAAGAAATATTTGTTATTCCTCTGTTGACGCCTTGTGCTTTAAAGCGCACAACAATGCCATCCATATAAGTCTCAAAAAAAGACTTTGTTGCCAAACGAAGTGACGTTGTCTCATTTTTCACATCGACAGTAAACTGTGTTTCAATCCCGCCCCCATTATCCAACAAATATTCTTTGATGCGTTGCATCATAGCGCGAGCACTATCATTGACTGTGCTTGGTGGTTGCCCTTCTGCCCAGTTTATATTCTCGTCGACATAAGCATTTTCTGATGCAACAATTGACCAATCATAAATCGAACTCATAGAAGATACTCTTTTTTCAAAAAGGGAAAACGAGCAAAAAATGAAGAAAAGAAAGCCGCAATTTTATTTTTAGATGCCGATATTTTCTCCATTTTCATTTTTTCCATTTTCAGTCCTATTTTGTCATAATCAACATGCAATAACTTTGTTTTCGCATTGACATAAACAGCTTCAGGGTTCACACGCAACACGTCTTGCGCCATAACGCCCTGATAACGTTGTGGATTTCCCTTATAATTAAAGGTATAAAGTGGATATCCCTTTTTCTGCCCCACAGGGATAATATTTTCTTTTGCTCTCACATCACAAAGCCCTAAAATTCCTCCGACCAATCCAAGTACTTGCTGCGCATCACGCAATGGATCTTTTGTCACAGAAGGCATTGTCGTGGATTTTCCTGAAGTCGTTCCGTAATTTCCAGCAGCCTGTGTTCCTACCTGTAACAAACTTTGCAATCGGTTCCAATCTTGATTATCTTTTTCTGACCATTTTTGGCGTTCAGCATCTAAGACATTTTGGCGGTTTATATCTTGAATCATACCCCCTTTCAAAGCATTGCTTTGCACGTTACTCTGTCCTTGATAATAGCTATTTGCCGCATTAACTTGATCGTTCTGAGAGCGATCAATCATCTGGTTTGCATTCATCATATTGTTAATATCTTGATTATATTGCTGTGCTGCAGCATTTGTTGCCAAGGCGCCTAACTCATCGGCCAGCACACCAGTATGAGCCCCAGAACCATAACGTCCCGCTCCCGACATCGATTGATTAATTGCATCGGACGTTTTATTCAGAGCATTTTGCAATGCAGTATTAAATTTGCTATTGCTTCCAATCCAGCTTCCCTTAGCCATACCGGAAAGATTTGTAGCGCTGTTGGTTGGGGCATTCAACCATTGCGTTACCGTTGGATTGTTATAGAGCCCTGCTGTTTGTTGTAAACCGGTCAGCGCATTTTTTGTCATATTGCTAAGACCAGCGACTCTGTCTCCCTGATAAACGTTTCCGCCAATTCCCTTATTATAAAGTCCAAGTGCATCAGCACTGGCTTGTTTAAGAATATCAGCCGCCCAAGCAGGTGGAGCATTTGTTTGTGTTGTTGTCTGCACTTGAGGTGTGGTTTTTCTACTCATGGGTTCAGAACCTTTCTATATTGAATAAGATTACGAGAATATCCGTGATGAGCGAGCTTTTTCGCCCATCCAGTTCTTCCAAACATGTGCATTTCTTCAGCATTGATTGTTCGCGCCCATTTTTCGACTTCATCAATCAACTTGACCAATTTCAGCCCTCCCTCTCCAGCAAGATCAGAGAGAACAACGCATTTTTTCCCCGTATGGGTTATTTCAACTTTGGTAATTGCAAAAGCACTAAATTGGATTTTATTTTTTAAGACCAGCCACAATTGTGCTTGTCCTGTAGCGATTTCTTCAGCAATTTTTTCCAGACAAACATCATCCGGAAAGCGCTGAACATATTTTTTCAATGCAGCATTGAGAGCCTCTTGATAGGGAGCTATTTTTTCCCATGGCCACTGCTCTGTCAGATAAGCAGAATATAAATCTTGACTCTCTTGTATCATAATTTTAGCTCTTTTAGCTTTGTCATTTCCCTCATTTGAGCAATACGCATCCCCATGCATACTTCACGCATTCCATGCTTACCGCACAATAAAAGAAAAAAAGCCCCATCATCCCTTTGTCATAACAAAGGGGGAACTTTTTTCTTTATAAAAATAAACCATTGTGCAGCCTATTTTTCCTTTATCGCAGAAAAGCATGAAACATAACGCACCACCTTGTTCTTCATATTATTAAAGACACAGCTTATCGCATTGTGCCTTTGTTTATAAAGGCTTGGGAAGCCTATGGGGCATTTGTTCTTTAATAATAGAGGCTTGAGCCTATCGCATGGTATTACAAAAGGGCATGCCTATCGCATGCCGGCCCGCGTCAATTCCACATCAAACCCAGTGACATGAGTCCAATTCACCCCTTCAGGAATACGCAATTTAAAGCGATAAAACCGTGCCCTTGCACGACAGTGAATTTGTCCAGTATTATAAGAGGGCTGTTTTTCTGGCAACCAAACAGTTTCCTCTTCAAGAGATTGTCGAAAGCGCATTCCCACAGACAAATAAAACTTTCCACTATTGACTTGAGGCATAATATTTTTCACCCGTGTTATCATGCCATTTGTCTGCCCCATTTCTTGTGATATCACAACACAAGCCATAGGACACCCAGAAAACGAACCCAGTCTCCCCTGTTGATCAAATGCCCCCAGAATAGGCGATTCATTTTTCCAAGCTTTACTATCAAGAGAAAAGGACAAGTCATCAATATTCTTAGTCACAAAATCAAGACCTTCCAGGGTTGTTCCGGCTAAGAAAATAGGCAATATCATTTTGATATCGACGAGAGCTTTTGTCCATTTTTGCAACCCCCAATCATAAATGAGCAAGATACGTTTATGAAGATTCTCATCAGAATCAACCATCCAATAAACACGATTATACACCCCATCGATAGCAGCAGACAGAGTGTACAGATTATCCTTCCTTGATTTTGCGGTCATCGTTCGATCGACTTTTTCGAACCCAATGGGTATAATCTGTCCCTCATTTGTTATTTGATAAAACCCGCCCTCATCGGCAAAGAATGCTAAATCGCCTCTACAAACAATTGATTCAGCATTTTTTGCGCCTCGTTTATCGTGGATTTTTTGGAAACTAAAAATAATCTTAGAGCCAGGGATAAAAGAACCGGCATAGATTGCAGAACGCATAAAGATAATTGGATTTGTTGTCTCCGTTGCCCCTTGGACGAATCCGCCATCAGGAAAATCTTGATAATCACAACTTTTTTTCCCCACGGTCCAAAATTCAGCATCATTTAATCCAGACCAATGAACCCGTCTTGGATACTCGGTTAATTTCATCAAACAAACGAAATCTCCCCAGATTCGAACAATCCCTGCCTGTGGTGGATTTCCTCCTAAATTTCTAAATGTTTTATCATGGTTAATATCAATCACTTGTGGTTTATCATTGGCATTCACCGCAATGATAGAATCACCAAACAAAGCAAAAGACCACGGAGCATCAACATTAGCCAGATAAGGTTTTCCTTTTTGGCTAATATCTTTCCAGTTCATTGTTGTATTATCAAGCAAGTAGATTTTTTCTCTTGTCCCGACAATAATAGAAACCCCATTTTTTGTTTTAACCGCAAGAGTGCCTAAAATTGGCTCCGGACAAGGCTCTGATAAAGGCTCAAAACTTGGCATAGGGATATAGGAGCCATCAGCCGGGAGCACATTAACAAGTTCATCGGTAAAAATTCCATTGATATCCGCCACATCGGGTCGATAATCAGCGATTGGGAAAAAAGCCATCAAGACCCCCATAAAATCTTTGAAGAGCCCAGTGCCATTCAAAACACCAAGGCTTATTGATAAAAAACCACAAAAGCCCTTAAAACTCTAAAGGCATAAAATTCAACAAAATAAACAACCTTAGATTGTTTAACGCACCAAAAAAACGATACCATCAATAATAGCCACCCCAACGCCATCCACCAGCGCCAAACCAAAATCAACTGCCCGCAATCCCCCCCCCCACAATGACGGGAGAAAGAGCCATCAAAAGCCCCCATAAAATCTTTGAAAAGCTCAGTGCCATTCAAAATACCAAGGCTTATGGATAAAAAACCACAAAAGCCCTTAAAACTCTAAAGGCATAAAATTCAACAAAATAAACAACCTTAGGTTGTTTAACGCACCAAAAAAAAAACGATACCATAAATAATGGCCACCCCAACGCCATCCACCAGCCCTTCACCATCAACACCAACGCGCAAATCCAGCCATAAGTGACAAACCAGCCACCAGTGCCAAACCAACCTTCAACGCCAGCCATAAACGATTTGGAAAAAAGTCTTTTAAAAACGCATTGGGCGAATCTTTGAAGAACCTTTTCGGCGCGATGTTTCAATGCGCAAAGCTTGAAGCTGTTCTTGAAAATCTCTGAAAGAAACGGCGGCATATTCAGGATCTTTAAGGATATTTTTATAAAGTTCATATTTTGCTCGTGCTTTAATAAGATCAAAAGCATAAATCAACCAAGGGTTATCATCCTCTTTCAGCTGTTCATCAGCAAAATGAACAAGAGCATAAGAAAGCTGTACAGTTTCCACATGTTCTGGTGTTGGAAAGAGTCCTATTTTTTGATCAAGGTAGGTATAAAAGAATGGCGTTCCTAGCGCAGGATGCATACCATATTGTTGATGCAACACTTCCAAGGGCTTAAAGAACAACTTTGTTGGTGTTGCATCCTTTGTTACTAAAAAGACGCCCTCCAAACTCTTTTCTGATTCAATAAAAACCCCCTCTTCTTGCCCATACCATGTTTTACCACTTTGTGTTTTAAACGTCCTTTCTCTTTTTTCATTAAAGAAAAAGGGTTCGCGTTCACACAAACGCAAAGCCGTAAAAATTGAATCTTGAATTTGCAGGGAATATTCTGCTGTTGTATCATCAATTTCATCTTGAATAAGCGCGACCATATAAGCAAAAGTTTTAGAATGATCTGAATGTGTAAGGTTTAGATTTTGGGGATCCGTAGATAAAGTGGTCATAAGCCTGTCCTTGTTTCTGGAAGCATTTTAAATTTTTCCCCCAACAGATCCCTCTTGTTGGGGGAAGAGAGCAAGCGTTCGCTTTAAGCGGGTGCTCCATAAGTTGGAATGACAATAGTGCCAAAATCCTGAGCCCCTTGCGTACTTCCTGGCAAGGTAAAGCAAGTTTTTTTCATACCAATAATGGTTTTTGCCGCAACCCCGAATTCTCTTTCATAGTCGAAGAGTTCTTCCACCAATTTATAGCGTGTCGCCCCTCGATCTTTACCAAAAGCAATCACAGCACTCTGCGCACCAAGCAGAACAGCCCGCCGCACATTTGGTACAGCTTTGTTAGCGGTTCCAGCTTCGACCCCTTCGGTAATATGTTCAGCTTCGCGCAAAACCACACCATTATACATGCCCAACGATCCATCATAGAGCGGATTTTTGATACGACTTCCACTATAGATTGCCTTGGTAATGTCGAGCCATTGCCCCGCATCTGTATTGGTTCGCAATTGTGTCACTTGGGTTGGATGTAGATAAAGCACATAGACATTTTCCCCATCGAGCCGCACAGGTCTAATTTTAGGATTTGCCAATTTAGCCCTTTCGACAGCTTTATCAATCAAGCTGAGATCAAAAACATCGTCTTCTTTTAAGTCCTCATCTTTTGCTTTATCATTAGGACGTACCACGCGTTTATTGGTTGGTGCCGTTGGCGCATTAAACCCATAATGAACTGGTTTAAGGGTAATCGTGCGTCCTTCAAAGTTAATTGTTTTTGCGGTATACCCGCAAACTTGAATGAAGAACATCATACTCAGACGATCTGCATACCAATCAACCAAACCATTTTTTGCCTCGGTGCGCAAATCATGGAGAATTCGTTGCTGATCAATTGTTCCCTCATTTTTGACACGCACAGCATGAACGAGTTCATTAATTGCCAAGCGATCATTGAGAAACTGTAAAGCTTCTTCATTGCCTTCCAATGTCTGCCCTTCGCTCACCCCATCGCCTAGCAACTGCACACGCAAATTAAAGCTAATAGCATCCCCACTTGCTTTCGTGGTTTCATCTTTTAATTGTACGATACTGTTTGAATCATTTCCAATCAACGGTGCAATTGGAAGTGCTTTTGAGACTTCTTGGTTTAGTAATTTAGACCATGTGCGCACTGCCATTGGGTCATTAAGTCCGATATAAGTTACAGTCATTTTGTCCTCTAAAAGTTTTATTGACATAAAAAACCCGGCAAAGCGCCGGTTGTTAAAACACCACATTTCATTTCAGATGGTGAATAGGTTGTTCGTGAGTTTTATCTAATTTCTGTTAGCGTCTGCCTCCTCCTTATAAGAGCTCTCCTCACCACATCCGTGCTTTGAGAAATCCCCCCGCATTCTCCTGCGCCAAAAGCCTCTTAACATTCCCGCAAAAAACACTCCCCCGCATTCTCCTGCGCTAAAAGCCTCTTAACGTTCCCGCAAAAAACACTCCCGCATTCTCCTGCGCTAAAAGCCTCTTAACACCCGCAAAAAACACCCCCCGCATTCTCCTGCGCTAAAAGCCTCTTAACATTCCCGCAAAAAACACCTGCCACATTCTTGTTTTTAAAATTCTCTTCCCCCCATTAAACGATTAAAAGCGGCTTTATTTTTAGGATCAGCAACCCAAGCGCTAAACTCTGCTTCTGACATTTTATCAAGCATATCCAAAGAAATCGGCCCATTTGGCGTCAAGCCGTTATAAGCAGCAAGAGTACGCGCAGAATTGTGTCTTTCCTGTAAATTTTCACCCATGTTATTGGGAACATTTGTGTAGCCAATTTTTTGTGCAATAGAGTAAATCACTTCAGCTGGATTTTGATTTTTTTGCGCACAATCGCGCAAGATCTGCTTCAACTCATCACCAATCAACGCATCAATATTTTTGGGGTCTGCCATCTCAGGATAGAGCGAAGCACAAGCTGCCAACTGTTTAGCCCGCGTTTCATAAATAAAATCAGCTGCTTGATCAAAATCATGATGCTTTTGTTTAACACTGGCAACAGACTGCTGAAAAAACGCATGCAACTGTTCTGCTTCGCGAGCCAGAGAAGGCTGTTGTTTTTCATGTGCAAGCCCTTGTTTTTGGAGTGTTTTTCCCAACCATTGCATATAGCCCATAAAGTCTTTTTGCGGATCTGGTGGAACATCTTCTCCCCCTTGAACCTCTTTTCCAGCCTTTTGCGAAGAGTCCTGTTGTTGATGCACTTGCCCTTGGAAATTATCTTCAAGAGTTTTTTCTTCTCTTGCAATTTCACCATCTTCTCCCTCTTGTGTTGAGACCAGAAAATCTTGTTTCAATTGGTTTTGTTCTGCCGGCGTTAAGTGTTCTTGATCCATGACATTAGCCTTTTCTTTTTTTTAACAATAAAATTAAATTTTTCAGATAAAACAGCCTGTGAGCATTTATTCCCTCAATGCTCTCCCATCACTTGGGCTCCAGCATTCCCCCAAAGCTCTCCACCCCACATAACGGCAAAACTCCCTCTCTCCACCTTGCTTTTCCCAACAATCCAGCCCTATAAAACAGTTCTTTTGGGAAAAGGAAGCCCATGCACTACGGAAATCGATAAGCCCATTTTGCGCCCACCATTCCCCACCATGTTCACCCCACATAACGGCAAGACTCCCTCTCCACCCTGTTTTCCCCAACAGGAATAGTCCCATAAAACAGCTCTTCGAAGATAAAGGAAGACGACATTATGCTATGGAAATTGTATCGATAAGCAATTTATGATATATGGCGTTTATCAGAAGTCACGCATGACAAAGCACCCTATTGTTGAGCCTTTACTGTCTGCAACATCTGCATTATCTGCTCTGTCCCCACATTATCCCCCATCTGCGCTGAGGCATTTTGCTCTTCTTGAAAAGAGTTTTGCGCCTTTATCGCAATTTTATGAATAAGTGAAGCTGGTAAAGGCGAATAGCGTAAGAGATCGAGCATAATCTCAGGCGTTGTAAAATTTTGCATCAAAGGCAGCAATTGCATGATCAGTGCAAAAGTACGCTCTTTTTCATTAAGACTTGTTGGTGCATCATCCACGACAATATCATATTCCAAGCTTGTCACCATTTCGCGTGTCAGCGGCACATACTGGGCATTTTCATCACCAGCAATACGCACCAACCGCCCATCGGACAGATAATTTTGAATAAGATAGAGAATAATTTTTCCCTGTCGTTGCCGATATCGACGCAACCCATCAAAAAAGGAAGCCAAAAGATTAAGTGACGATTGTCGCCGTTGTTGTTCAAGAATGCCAGGCTGATTGACAGCTCGCGTCCCAATAAATTCAGAAGACAACCCCGTCACCTGTTCGAGTGCGCTCTTTGCTTCATTAAACAATTGGAAAAACCCTTGCGGAAATTGCGCCACTGGTTTAGGCTGGATTCTTCCGCCAGACACAGCACCACTTTTCAACCAAGTAATACTATCAGCTCTAGCCCAACTCTCGACGGCTTGTCGATCATCATCAAAAGCATCGCGTTCTGCCATAATGCCGCCTTTTGATTGGCTATTGAGCAAATGCATTACTTGACTAAAATATTTGTTTGCCCACCGTTGCGGATCTTTTGTAGGGCGCACAATTCCGTAAAATTGCCGACTTAACTTATCAAAAGTACCGGTAATACACTCCCATCCCAATTGATTGGGTGGAACCAAGGGCTTATCAGGCGCTTCAAGCAGCTTTCTACCTAAAAATGCCCGTTTGACAATTTTTCTGTTCAACCTTGTTGCTTGAACATGAGGAAAGGTTTTGCTTAAATTTTGGAAATCCTGCTCTGAATAATCGACAAACCTTCCACTTAGAGGCTCGAGAACTTTATAAACCACCTCGCGTTCAAACCAGCGACATTCTACCAATGTCACCATTTTAGGACGTTGATAGCCGCTCCCCTCTTCTCCTTGATACCCCCTCTCGGACTGATAACTTTGTGTCATCCCATCGCTGGTTGAATGTAAAAAACTCTGATGTTTAACCCAATCAGCATGAAGATCGCTCCAATGAACATTGGGAAACATTTCCTGCGCTACAGCAAGAGGTTTTTCATCAATATACCATAAGCGTTGTGCATCAATGAGATTAGACTTAACAGCACTTGCATCCCACACCATTTTCATCGGGTCTAAACGTGCAATGATTGGTTTTCCTTGGGGATCTTGTTCATAATCAAGGCGTGTATCTGTCCAGCCCATGCCGCAAATAATTGCATCTTGAAAGGCATCGGAATCTTCGTATTCACCGTCGGCTTCATCACGAAACCACTCAGCCGCCCCTGTCAAAATCTGGTTTGCAAAGGCAGCCCCTTCTTGTCGTGGGATAAATTGCACTTGCCTTTTATTATTGCGCTCAGCCCCAATCACGGCATTAATTAAAGGCGCAATACGGTTAAAAGTCATCACGGGTCTGTTTTGTTCGTGCAAGACGGCAAGGTCTTGCTCATTCCATTGCCGTCCATTATAAAAATCGTAATCTTCCTGGGCATTTTTTCGCCATTTTTCGACATGATCAATATCATCCTGATACCAACCCACGAGTTTTTTAAAGAGAGCTTGATTTTCAAGCGTTTCGATTTGATTAAAAGAAGAATCTGTAAACATATTCATTAAAAAGCCATCCATGAAGTTTGAGAATGGTGAAACGAGCGATAAGATTTTTTTCGCGCTTTAGCATTTGGTTGTTCATAAGCCACACACATCAGTCCAAAGGCATCGGCCCCATGGCTAGCCCAATCATGTTCAGCGCCTAGTCCGATATTGCGCTGTTCATCACGCTTTTCATGATACCAAGCAAGCGCTTTTCTGCCCGCACATGTCGTTTCACGATTAAACCATAGTGCAGGAAACAACCGCCGTACGGCTTCGATACGCATTTTCACAGCGCCTGTTCCTTGGTTAGGAATTATTTTGGTTTGAAAACCGGCTTGTTGAAGGGCACTTTCAAAACTCACATTATAGACACGATCTTTTGTTGCGCCATCATGAGGCAAAACCATAAGAGCCTTTTCATATCCCCTTTGAAAGACCCAGCCCACATGCTCTGAGAGAGGTTGTCCTTGGGCTTCATAATAATCGAGCACTCGGATTTCCCGTCCAACAAATTGCGCCACCCACAATGCGGTAGCATCGGCCTTTGCGCCTGTTCCCCCGATATCCCAAAAGATTCTCACCTGCATCAAAGGGTCCCGTGGAACAGTGGTAATCCGCCCTTCCATCTCGGCTTCGAGAAGACATTTCTGATAATAAGCCCCTTGGACAGCTTGGAGATATTCGCCTTCCCAAATATGGTTATACTGCTCTGGTCTTTGCTGCAAATCGTCCATTCGATCACGATTGAGTTTTTCAGGAAATTGCGGATTATCACGCCAATTGATTTCCACCCCTTTGATATGAGGATTATCGACATTTCGGAAACGTTTTTCCACGGCTGCATTTTCATGGCATGGGTTCCATGTCACCCATAATTCTGCATTCCAATCTTTTCCTTCTTCGCGCAAAGTTGGAATAAGTGTTTGCCAAGCAGTTTCTGTCACGGGCTCGGCTTCATCGACCCAACAAAGGAAAACGCGCCCCATTGATTTAATACTTGCGATATTGCGATCAAGCCCAGCAAACACATAGACGATCCGTCCATCTTTTGACTTAATATATTTATCGCCGATTTCATAATAGTCTTGTAAAAAAGGATAAGACTCGATAGCGCGTTTAATTTCCTCCAAAGAACTTTCATTAAGAGAATTTTGAAATTGCCGTGCACAAAGAATAATCCCGCGTTCTCCAGCCATTCCATGGCGATATCCCACCACAGCAGACATCAAAGCAAAAGAACGTGTTTTTCCAGAACCGCGTCCTCCCCAAGCGGCTCGCACATCGGCATTTCCAGTAAAGACAGGAATAAGCTTTGGAATAAGAGCCACTTGAGCCGTTTTCTGCTCAATTTTTTGAGAAATTTTCTGAACAGTTGTCATTATAAATTTTCATACTTTAGCAATAATTGCGCTGCACCCTTTTGCTTATCCCAAGTTTAATATCCCAGAGCAATTGAATGAAAAGAGCAATTGAACGAAAAACGCCCTTCTCAAAAGCAGCGCTTTATCTTTTCTTCATCCTAATATTCAATAAATTTCACTTTTTTGCATGAGGTCCCCTTGACCCCACCTATGCGCCCCAAGCCCCCAAGGCACAAAAGCCCCACCCCCTCAAACACCGCGCCTGTCATTCCCCCAACCACAAGCAAGGTATCCCCCCAACCAAATCATAGCCTCAGCACATGGCTCTCAGACATATCCAAAGCCCAACATCCTCCAAGATCATGCCTCTCAAGCATCACCAATCCTCACACTTTATCCCCCAAGATACCCCCCCAAAACACATGCATCCCGCAAGCATAACACTTCTCTCAAGTTTCATGCCCCTCACCATCAAAACACTGTTCCATATCCACCACACAAATACCCTGCACCAAACCCTCCAAGCACACGGGCCCTTACGGCATCATTCACCAAAGCCCCTTCCCAGTATCACGAGCGCCTACAAGCACGATAGCCTCCGCTTCAAGCCCCTCAAGATAGGCAATCACCAAAGCAGCCCCCTTCCAAGACATCACCCCACATCACCCACCTCAGCCTAACATTTTTCAATATCACAAGCCTCAGTTATCGAGGTATCATGCTTCTCCGGTTCACTATTTTTTGCATTCACTGGTACAATCTCAATACGCGAAACTGTTTTAACATCTCCCCCATTTCAATAACGAGAAAAGACCAAACCTTCACCAGAGGTCCAAAACAACAAATATCATCAAGCACTCCCCAACATCTTTCAGGTATCGCGCCCCTCACGCATCGCCATAAAAGCATCTTGCCCGCTTCACACAGACCACCCCAGACACCATGTACCCCCCAAAAAACACCATATGCACCGAAGTCTCCTCCAGTCCACGTCCTCATGCATCCCCCACCAAAGCCCAACAACTTCACAGCTCACACGCCTAAAGCACTCAGCCCCTCACCGCAATTTTAATCATAAGCTTTCAGACAAACATCTAGCATTCCCGTTCAAAGACAATATCCCTTAAACATCATATGCCCAACCCAATATTTTCTCGTAACTTCAAGCCTCAGTGACCAAAGCATCAAGCTTCTCCGGTTCACTATTTTTTGCATTCACTGGCACAATCTCAATACGCGAAACTGTTTTTAATATCTCCACACCTTCAATAACGAGAAAAGACCAAACCTTTACAAAAAATCCAAAACAGTAGATAACAACCACGCCCCCTAAGCATTGTACCTCTCGGGTATCAGCTCTTCAGTACACACCCCTCTGTCATCGCCCATAAAAGCCGGCATCTCGACATAGGAAGCCCAAATATCTCCCACCGAAATATTCTGCTCTCCAGTAAATGCCCAAACATCACAGCGCCTTCTTCAAGCCTCAGTTATCGAGGTATTATGCTTCTCCGGTTCACTATTTTTTGCATTCACTGGCACAATCTCGATACGCGAAACTGTTTTAACCTGCCCTTCTCCAGTCCCCTGAAGAGGCAACACTTTTGCCAGCAGCGAAAAAAAAGGAACAGGATTATTCAACGCATGATATTGAAGATAAGACACCAGCCCATCTTCACCATAGTGATATCCAGCCTGCTCCGCCGCTGTCAGAAGAGCTTCATTAAATCGCTTTGTTGTTTTATTTAAAGCCCCTTTTTTCCGCCCTCTTCGACGTAAGAGAAGACAATGTTCATCTACCATCATCATGTTCCTTCCAACTAAAGAGAAACCAAAACCTCAAACACAAAAAATGACATAAAAATCAGCAACAAAATTTGCCAAGCATTCAACAATTAAAAATGGGACACACCCAAAAAGATAAGAGCCCATATAAAGCCCAAATCCTCCGCTTCATTTTACAGATTCACATTTTTACGCTTTTACATCATTACAGAACGCAGCCAAACGAAACTCAAAAACCGCCATCCCCACGCCCCTCTGTAAACACGGGTCTGTCAACAATCTGATTTCTCGTCTATCAGATTTCCCTGCTAATTATTTCATATGGCTATCCCACACTTCAAAGAATGGTGTTTCATCAAACACGCCAGATAAGCTCTGATCTACAATTCGACTTCAAAAAGCAAATTTTCCTCTGCTGAATAAAGCTTCCACCCCGCACCGGTTTTAAACTATCATCCAACCTCTTACCCAATAAACTCCCCTACTAACATCAGATTACCGCCCCCAAGCATCCCTATTTTACAATATAACCGTATAGCAAACATTTTAATTTTTCTTGCCAATCCCTTGAAATTACTTTATCACTCAAAGGATATTTTGGTCGTCTACGCAACAACCAAGAGGGGTTAAAAGCCCTAAGCTCTAGCGTAAGAATGAACCCACTTTGTGGGTGTCCCGGGATTTCGGGAGTTTTTGCTATGTCCAGGTGTGATAAGCACTAAAAGCAAAAATGCTGACTAGAGCTCAGTACTTTACTACTCCCGGAATACCAATGCGAGGGCGCTCGCAACCGGAGGGGGGCTTGAAGTGCCAACTAAAAATCCAGATTTCGCACTTTTTTAAAAAGTACCCAATCTTATAGTCTTTGAAATTATTTTGATTTTTCTTGCCAATCTTCTGAAATTGCCTTATGAATTGATCTGTGTTTTTGATCGTCCACGCAACGGTCAAATAGGGAGTTGAAGACCCGAAAACTCGTACATGAATTTATCCCGCTTTGCGGGTATCCCGGAGTTCCGGGAGTTTTTGCTATGTCCAAGTGCTTGTCAGCACTAAAAGCAAAAAGCTGATTCGAGTTCAGTATTTTCAACCTCCCGGAATACCAATGCGAGGGCGCTCGCAACCGGAGGGGGGCTTGAAGTGCCAACTAAAAATCCACATTTCTACGACATTTCAATAGGTAAAAGAATCCGTCACAGACGCATTTCAATGGGGCTTTCTCAAAAGGAATTAGGAAGCCATTTAGGTGTCAGTTTTCAACAAATCCAGAAATATGAAAAAGGCTCCAATCGTGTAAGCGCGGGGTGTTTGCTCGAAATTGCTAAAAAACTAGCAGTTCCTATTACCTTTTTTTATACTGATATTTTTGCAGAAGAAGCTATTCCCACAAAAGAAA
The DNA here is from genome assembly GCF_042194695.1 of Bartonella sp. CM86QHHN. Classification (NCBI taxonomy): domain Bacteria; kingdom Pseudomonadati; phylum Pseudomonadota; class Alphaproteobacteria; order Hyphomicrobiales; family Bartonellaceae; genus Bartonella; species Bartonella sp. CM86QHHN. Next base: position 7,503 of record NZ_JBHIND010000026.1, on the reverse strand, counting down.
ATGCCTTACACCACGATCAAGACACATACAGCGAAAAAGAACACGCACTTTTGAAAAACTTTAGAGAACTCAAAGTGAAAAAACAAAAAGCAATCTTGTGGTTAATTTCTGACTAGACAAAAGCACACCCATCGACATCCAACACCCTTAAAATATAAGCTTCAGATCACGACACCTCAAAGAATGCTGTTTCATCAGACATGATAGATAAACCCTGCCCTAAAATATTCCCTCACACTTTTCTCCAGTCAACCGCGCTTAACATCCCTCTTCATCCCAGCTTTCCTCGCTCCATTCACAAATGCGTCCCCTTAGTTCTCTGAACACATTCCATGTCAAGACAAAAACTTACAACGTATAAATCCTTCACTTCACGTTTACGGATTCACGTTTTTACGCTTTTCCATCTTTACAGAAAGCAGCCAAACAAAATTTCAAACCAGCCCACCATTCAATAAACAAGTGTCTGTTAACAATCCCACTTTTTATCGAGCACATTGCATTTGGGCAACCACCTCTCACCACCCCTCAAAGAATGCTGTTTCACCAGAAACGGACAGATAACCCCTACCCTCCAATATCCAGACACTCTCACAAAAAGCAGCGTATAAATTGATACGCTTGAAGGTCCATCGACGGCATATCCTTGCCTCTAATGCCCCCATCTCACCCTACCTCAAATGACAATATTTTACGGCATAAGGCATAAGGCATAAGGCATAAGGCATAAGGCATAAGGCATAAGGCATAAGGCATAAGGCATAAGAAGATAATGAGATAATTTTTAAGATACAAAAAAATGCTCTCATTTTCCAAATCTTTTAATTGTTCTTGCCAATCCCTTGAAATTACTTTATCACTCAAAAGGTGCCTTGATCGTCTACGCAGCGATCAATAGGGAGTTGAAGCCCGAAAACTCAAACGTTAATTTAACCCACGTTGTGGGTATCCCGGAGTTCCGGGAGTTTTTGCTATGTCCAAGTGCCATGAGCACTAAAAGCAAAAAGCTGATTTGAGTTCAGTGCTTTCAACCTCCCGGAATACTCATGCGAGGGCGCTCGCAACCGGAGGGGAGCTTGAATTGCAAACAAAAAATCCACATTTTAATGACATTTCAATAGGTAAAAAAATCCGTCACAGACGCATTTCAATGGGTCTTTCTCAAAAAGAGTTAGGAAGCTATTTAGGTGTCAGTTTCCAACAAATCCAGAAATACGAAAAAGGTTTAAATCGTGTAAGCGCGGGGTGTTTGCTCGAAATTGCTAAAAAACTAGAGGTTCCTATGAACTTTTTTTATGCGGACCTTTTAACAGCAGATATTCCCACAAAAGAAACTCTCTTACACCACGATCAAGACACATACAGCGAAAAAGAACACGCACTTTTGAAAAACTTTAGAGAGCTCCAGCCGAAAAAACAAAAAGCAATCTTGTGGTTGATTTCTGACTAGACAAAAGCACACCCATCGACATCCTTTGCCAATATCTCCCTCTGCCTAAAGCCTTGCCTGCCTGATATCACCACACCTCAAAAAAAAACCGGTTTACGGCACCGGTTTACGACATCATAGGATAACAAATACCAAAACCTTGGAAAAACATCCCACCCCTCTCACAGAATTTTATCAAGAGATCTCTTCTGATTTAAACGCACAATTCCGATTGTATCATTATGATACCTTTTTACATTTACCTTGTCAAGTTTTTATATTTTTCTTTTTATATTTTTGTGTTTTTCTTTAAGGGAGCCACATCCCTCAAAACACTTTTCCAGCAAAACGTCTCTCATAAAAAACACAATGTCCAAAACAACAAGAGCTAAAATAGGATTTCCCCTCTAAATAGGCTTTCATTGTATTGCTCATTCACCCACTTATTAAAAAAACACCTCTCAATGCTTCTCACACCCATTTCACGGATATCCCCCATACAAATATAGACGCAAATATAATTGTTAAATTTCGCATAGAATATAAAAGCCAACCACAGTTTTTATCTCTTCACATCTCTTTACACATCAGCTCTGCAATCTGTTCACAGCTATTCCAAAACTCTTCTCTCTAGCCAACACACGAACAGCACTCTTCATTTCCCTCCATTCACACACTCTTCACCTCCCCAATCCTTCTCACCCCTCGACACCATGACAATATATTGATTTATAAGAAATAATTTAGCATTATTGATACTGATTAAGAGTTCCAAACATCGTAAGATTCTCTCATTTCAAATCCCTCCCATGTTGAATCAATCAAAATCACTCGCTTGCACGTCAAAAGCAGGGGAGAGCCCGTATGGATAAAAAACGATTAAGAAAGGAATAAAATGGCTCTTATGAACCGTCTCAAGTGCCAAGGGCTGTAGCCAACACCCACGAGCTAGCACAAATATAATGATAGTGCCGGCTTGCTCTTTTATGAAGAGTAAAGATAGGGGTGCTCAATGGATCTATCATTATACCATGACAAAAAAATGCACAATACACAAAGCACAAATCCTCCGCATCATTTTACAGATCACCGTTTTTACGCTTTTACATCTTTACAGAACGTAAGCCAAATAAAATTTCCACATCACCACTCCGCACCGCTCTGCAAACACTGGTCTGCAACAATCTGATTTCTCGTCTATCAAATTCCCCTGCTGATTATTTCATATGGTTATCACGACACCTCAAAGAATACCGTGTCATCAGACAAGACTGATTAAGCCCTGCCCTCAAATATTCTCCACACACTCTTCTCCAGAAAACGCACTTAACACCCCTCTTCATCCCAACTTTCCCCGCTCCATTCACAAACGCGTCCCCTAGTTCTCTGACCACATTCCATGCCATGATAAAAGCCCACACAAAGCACAAATCCCTCACTTCATTTTACAGATTCACATTTTTACGCTTTTACATCTTCACAGAATGCAGCCAAAGGAAACTCCCAAACCACCACGCGACAATTTGATAAAAACAAAACACCTTTCCAACAATCTCAAACAACAGATTTCTGTAAAGAGTTCATATGAATTTGATTGTTTAGATCTGACTATTAGATTGGCATATAGAGCCGTAGAACAGAAAGTAATTTTCTATAAGACAGAAACGATAAAAGCGCTATATAACTGAGACAGAACATGAAGAATTGCAAACAGATAAAACGACATCTTTCTTCGTTACAACACTGAAATTGTAAACGAGACGACGAATAACTATCGTCTGAATATGCAATTTTCATATCTGCAAATTTTTATTGATTAATTTAATCCCAACACTTCCCCTGAAACACATTTCTTCATTATCTACTTTTTTGAGACAAACCGGCAAAGGGGTTTCATCTATTATAAGTACGGAAATAATAACGGGTTACTCCAACCTCATCATAAGAAACCATAGACATGATACCTGTCTTTATTGGCGTTATTTGATAAGTCAAGATTACACCATTTTGCTGTTTGTTTGGTTGATCTGTATAGATCACGTTATATCCATTCCGTCGCAAGAGATCAATAAATACAGGAGTAAAGTTGTCTTCTGTTTTATTTTTTTTCACAATAAGTGTTGTTGTAGCGGACGGTAAAGGTTTTTTAAGATTACGAACAAAATCGTTAGCAATTAATTTTACATCATCTTTCGGAATATTTGGACTGACATAACTTGATGAATAATTACTGATAGATGCACAACCAGCCACCAATACAAGCGGTAACGGAAATAAATATTTTGACATCTTAACTCCCCTATTAATTGCATTCTCTTCTGAGAAGCTCCTACACCAGAAATAAGAGCCTCCTTTCAAAGAATAGCCTTAACAACATACTGCTTTACTATCAAGCATTAGTTAATCACTTTCTCGCTTGTTAAAAAAACGACCACTATCTCTCATAGTACTCAAAGCTTATGTTTAAGACACAAAATATATATGTTAAAAGTACGAAAAAACACATGTAAAGCATATAGTATACATATAGTATATGTATACTTACTTTCATAGTGTGTTGCATTACATAAACCAACGCACAGCACCCTTCATTTCCCCTCCATTCACGAAGACACTTCCCCCCAATCCTTCTCACCCCTCCATATCATGACCAAAAACACGCACAATATATAAACCACAAATCCCCACTTCACTTTTACAGATTCACATTTTTACGTTTTTACATCTTTACAGAACAAAGCCAACGAAAGGTTCACCACCCCGTACCACTCTATAAACAAAGGTCTGTAAAGAATTCAAATGCTTGCCTAGCAAATTTCCACCACTGACCACTCATTCGTTTCAGATCACCCCCTTCAAAGAGCTGTGTTTTTACCTCATGAATAAGATAATGAGCGAACCGTCTTTAGAAAAAAGAAACGGCATGGAGATATAAAATATATCAATGGTCGTCATCGACTGTCGTGTTAAGAGGTGTTAACTCTTTATTTTTCTTAATTTTTACAACGCCAATAATTCCGGTGGAAATAATTAATGCGGACATAGCTAAAAAAGAGCTTAACAATCCCACGAGAGCCAAAAGTCCAGCAATAAAGCCAGACATTGCTTCCGCAGAGTTTGCTAAAGTTGAAAAGGTTCCAAAGCTCTTACCAAAATCTTCACGACGAGAATATAATTGAATAGCTGAGACTAAACCAATATCCACAAAGGCACCAATAAATCCTAGAACAAATGCTAACACGAGAAGGAATTTTAAATAAATTTCTGCAGCTAAGGGCATAACAAACAGAATAACCCCATAAAGAAGCCAAAATATCATGAGCTTCAACGATGTAATATTTAATATAATTTTACTATATAACAAACCACCAACAATAGTTCCAACAGCCATGAGAGAAAAAATATAACTCACAAGGCTCTCCTCTCCCCCCACAAAAAGAACAAAAGCTGGAATTAAAAATCTTAAAATAGCACCCGTAAAGAGAATAGCAAACGACGAGCCAACGAGCGTAATAAATAAATTATTATTTTCTGTAGAAATATATTTAAGATATGAAGCTGTTTCTCGATAAATTTTTATAAAATTGAATGATTTATTCTCGCTTGAATTTAAATTCATGAGATTAAATAACACGATAATAGATATAAAATAGGTAAAAAAATCAAAAATGAGTACTGCCGATTTATTTGCTAAAAAAAGCAGTATGGAACAAACCAAAGGGCCAATGACGGCTGCCGTTTCCATGATAATTTGAGCAATGCTATTGGCCTTTGTAAGATCTTTTATTGAAAACATTCTGGGAATAGCAGCTTGAAAACTTGGTTGGAAAATACTTCTTCCTATCGTTGTACATATTGCTGCAAAAATAAGAACAATGATATGTGCCGTACCTGTTATATAAGTTATAAAAACAAACAATGAAGCTAATAATCTCACAACTTCACTTAAGATCATATTTTTCTTCAAAGAAAAATTATCCGCTAACCAACCTCCTATAGGGCCAAAAAAGAGAAAAGGGATAAATCGAAAAAAATACACAAGACCTGTAAAAAAGGTGTTATCTGTTAATTCTAAGACCAGTAAAATAAAAACAACTTCATAAGCATAATCACCAACTTTGGAAATAAAGAGAGAGCAAAAAAGAGCTAATGGACTCTTTTTTAAAAACAAATTCATATCAACCATCCGATATTAAACTTTTCTACACTTAAAGTTACACTTCCTTCGATACAATTGGTGATATGAACTTCAGAAGAGTCTTTTATTCTAATAAATCGCTTAATAAGTTAAGTGAAAATTTTTAAAGAAATACTCCTCTTGATATAAGCATTTACTCTAATATCAAGTAATATCTTTAAAAAAGAAAGAATGTAAAAATTATGAGATCACAATCTGCTATATTAGTACATTGACCTCCGCCCCACGTTTCAAAGAATGAAAATTCCCAACCAGCACTAATCTACAATCCCACGTCAAAAAGCAGCTTTCCCCACAAAATAAAGCTTACACCCAACCACTTCTCAAACGACAGCACTTCGTCAGGCTCGACAAATCAAGCCCTATCTTCTTAAGCCATCCTTCACGCATCTCTTTGCAATACCCGCCTTACCCACACTCTCCTCCTATCCATGCGCACTCTCTTCATTCTCCATTCCCCTTTTTCTCTCCCATCACACACTTAACAACTGAACACCCCTCTTCCTCTAAACGTCTCCCTCCATTCACGAAGACACTTCCCCCCAATTCTCGCACCACATTCCACGCCCCCAAAAGCCCAAAGTGACCAAAAACACGCACAATATATAATCCACAAATCCCCCCACTTCACTTTTACAGATTCACATTTCTACGCTTCTCCACATTTACAAAACGAAGCCAAGGAAAGGTTTACCACCCCGCACCACTCTATAAACAATAGTCTATAAACGAACCCAGCTTTTTGCCTAGTACCCCTTACAGTCTTCAGACGCCCTCCTCAAACGACAGCACTTCGTCAGGCTTGACAAATCAAGCCCTATCTCCTCGCCATCCTTCACGCATCTCTTTGCACCAACGCCTTACCCACACTCTCCCCCTATCCATGCGCACACTCTCTTCATCCTCCATTCCCCCTTTTTCTCTCCCATCACACACTTAACAACTTAACAGCATTCTTCCTCTAAACGTCTCCCTCCATTCACGAAGACACTTCCCCCCAATCCTTCTCACCCCTCCATATCATGACCAAAAACACGCACAATATATAATCCACAAATCCCCCCACTTCACTTTTACAGATTCACATTTTTACGCTTTTACATCTTTACAGAATAAAGCTAAAGGAAAGGTTCACCACCCCGCACAGCTCTATAAACAATAGTCTATAAACGAATCCAGCTTTTTGCCTAGTACCCCTTACAGTCTTCAGACGCCCCCCCTCAAAAGAAAATGTTTCATCAGACCAGACAAGATAAGCCCAGCCAAAAATATTCACCACACACTCTAAAAAACACCTAAATGTGGAAATTGATATACTTGATATCATCCCCCCTCCAAATAACGCCGTTTTATAGCATATTGATTTTTCTTGCCAATCTTCTGAAATTACTTTATCACTTAAAGTGTAATTTTGATCGTCTACGCACCGATCAAGAGGGATTAAAGGTCCTAAATCCGAGCGTAAAAATGAACCCGCTTTGCGGGTGTCCCGGGATTCCGGGAGATTTTGCTATGTCCAGGTGCTTCTCAGCACTAAAAGCAAAAAGCTGACTCGGATTCAGTACCTTTAACTCCCGGAATACCAATGCGAGGGCGCTCGCAACCGGAGGGGGGGCTTGAAGTGCCAACTAAAAATCCACATTTTATCGACATTTTGATAGGCAAAAGAATCCGTCATAGACGCATTTCAATAGGGCTTTCCCAAAAAGAATTAGGGAGCCATTTAGGCGTCAGTTTCCAACAAATCCAAAAATACGAAAAAGGCTTAAATCGTGTAAGTGCCAAATGTTTACTGGAAATCGCTCAAAAACTAGAAGTTCCTATGAACTTTTTTTATGCAGACATTGCCACAAAAGAAGATCTTCCCACAAAAGAA
>NZ_JBHIND010000059.1:0-26767 GCF_042194695.1 Bartonella sp. CM86QHHN | reverse complement strand
ATTATAACTTTTATATTTTTATGTTTTTTAGGAATTAAAAAAAATCCCTACTTTATTCAAAGTATTTTGATATTTGCATCTATTTCTTTGATAATAGTAACAAATATTTTTGTAATTTTATGCAATTCTAATATTCCTTTTGAGTTGCAGAACAATCCAAAATATAAAGATGATGATACAACGGGTTGGGTGAAACTAACACGTGATTTACAACAGTATTTACACAGACTTTTAAAGCTAATAATTTTAGCGCTTATCGTTTTAATTTTCCCAAATAGTTATAAAGAAAGTGTTTTTTTACCTGTCATCTCTAAGTACGTGAAGTACAAGCTTTCTTTTTCATTGGATACTGTACTTTGGTACTCAAATATTGCTCTTTGGTATTCCTTTTTAGTTTGTGTATTGTTTCTTATGTTACATACACGCAGTTTAATAAACATATCTATTTACACACTACAGTGCTCAGTTAAAAAGCCATAGTAAAATTTCCGATTTTATAAAACTGTTCAAATTACGTTGTCTCTTCTCAACGTTCGATAAAATCAACAAGAGCATAAAAAACTATCGTGGGCTGCTTGATTTTAAAGAACATGACCTCTAGGTGTGAAGAAAGATGGGCTAAGTATTTCTAAAGATGCCCTACTTGCTCTAAAGGTGAAATATGTGGGATTGGGCTGTTATGCCGAGCTTGCCACAAATCATGCTTTTGTTGCAATTTAAGCCAGAATTCCGCATCATTTAAACCCGCTTTTTCTAACCGTAAAGCTAAGTTAATACTAATCGCCGCATGGCAGTTTAAGACGCGGGATAAAGTTAAACGTGCAACGCCAAGACGATTTGCAGCTTCTGTTACTGTTAACCCTAATTCATCAAGCAATTCTTCTTTCAAAATGCCGCCAGGGTGTGGAGGATTGTACATCATAATAACACCTCAAAACTCAATGGTAATCTTGATAATCAACCAGTTCAACGTCTGTCCCAATGAAACGAAAGGTAACACGCCAATTTCCATTGACACGCATTGACCAGTAACCTTTTAAATCGCCCGTAAGCGCATGTAGACGATACGATTTAAGAGTAACTTGTTCAGGCGCGGATATTGTATCTAAAATTACTAAAATGTTTGCTAATTTTTTAGCATGCGCGGGTTGTATGCCTTTGCAGACTCCTCTTTCAAAGAATAATTTCAACCCTTTATGCTTAAAACTAACGATTGCCATATATACCCTCTTGATACTTGATACTATACACCATGCATTTATGTCAATTGATTATTTATCAAAGAGCATATTAAACATAATTTTATATGTTAAAAAACAATAATATCCTTTTGAAATAATTGAAAAAATATGCAAATCATGCTAGGATTTTGTATGTATTAAAATACAAGTTTAAGGTAAAAAACATGCTAAATAAAGTGATGTTAATCGGGCGTTTAGGTGCTGATCCCGAAAGCAAAACAATGAATTCTGGAGCAGAAATAGTCAATTTTAGTATAGCGACTTCTGAGAGCTATACGGATAAAAATACTCATCAAAAAGTAGAGAAAACAGAATGGCATTCAGTTGTGATTTTTAATCCACATTTGGCAAAAATTGCACTTCAATATCTCAACAAAGGTTCAAAAGTTTACGTAGAAGGCAAATTACAAACACGCAAATGGCAAGATAAAAATGGGCATGACCGTTACACAACAGAGATTGTTTTACCACAATTCAAAGGCGAGTTGTATTTGCTTGATGTAAAGAAAGATCAATCTGCCCCTTCTTCCGTTACTTCTCAAAATTATGCTATCGCTTCAGGTGCTGCTGATCATAGTGCATCTCTTAATGACAGCATACCATTTTGATTGATAAAATATGGCAAAGAGAAACATGTGGGCTCCCACAGATTAGGGGATGTATGAAAAAGAAAGATGCTTACATTTCACAAGTGAAAGTACGTCAAGATCCTGTTAATCAATTGGCAATTGGAATGCGTGCTAAACGCTTTGGTTTGACGATTGAAGAGGCTAAAAATCCGCTTGCTGGTACTTATGTTGGGCGGCTTTGTTTGCAAGGCATGCTTACTCAAGACCAGTATGATGCTGCGCAAAAATATCTTGAAGTGAAAAATGACTATTTGTGTGCAAAAGGTTTACCAAGCGCTGTTTATGATGAAATACCATCATCTTCTGATGACAAAGCAAGAGAGAAATGGGTACAGATAGCAACAGAACAGTTTTCTAATATGCAAGAGGCGATAAAAGAAACACAACATCTCTATAGACAGTATAATCTTTATGCAGCAATGCAATATCTTGTTGTAGAAGACCAAACATTACCACATCTTGTGAATTCATTGCGGGTCGCTCTTAACGCGCTTCATAAATATTTTGACAGAAAAACTAAATGGTAAATGTTGTATGTTGTTTCTTTCGCTATGACGCGAAACGTTTTTCTGTACAATTCGTTGTATTTGTATTACAGTGAATACAAATATGAGGATTGTGTTATGACGATATCTATTCGATTGCCAAGTGATCTCGAAATACGTTTGAATAATTTAGCTGCTAAGACAGGACGTACAAAGTCTTTTTATTTGCGTGAGATTATTGAACGTGGAATAGAGGAAGCAGAGGATTATTATTTAGCTTCACAAATAAGAGAGCGCGTTCGAAGGGGAGAGGGTACTTTTTATAGCTCTGAAGAGGTGAGGAAAGAGCTTGGCTTGGACGATTAGGTGTTAGAAAACTGAAGCAAAGTCTGGACAAATACTTTTCACAAAAGCGCATAATCGTATTGGTTTATAACAAATATTCTACCAAATGCTCGTAGGATTTGTTGTAATGAAAATCTTTATTTTCGAAAATTGCCTCCTGCTTTTCGATATGAAATTGTTTGTATTCTTCCTTTATAGCTTTTTTCAGTGCATTCACCTTTTCTTCACCGAAGATAATTTGTAGTTTCTCTCTTGAATTTATTATATTTACGAGCATATCCCAATAGATAAATCTATTATAGCATTTTTTACTTGCTGATTTAATTTGTTCTATTGTTCCTAATTTGTAAGTTTTCTCAAATGTTGGAATATTTTCAGAAATGTATAGATTATAATTATCTTTTTCATTTATGAGTTCTTTATCTTTCTCTTTACACTCATTTACCTTCCATTTTACCTCTTCGGTATAACGGTCTTCATCTAAAGAAATATATCCTTCTGTAACAGTTTCAAGAAGACGCTTATAATGAATAAAAATTTCTCTTGCTATTCTATAGTCATCCGAAATGTCATACAACAATGTCAGTAAATATTTTTTTATCCCTACTAGGCATTCATACTTAGGAGGCAAATGCCATGATTTCAGTATTTCTTCTATCTCTTCGTATTCTGTATTTTTAGACATTTCATCCCAGTAGATGTCAAGCGATTTATCATCTTTATAAAACCCATGTAACGCTTGTTTTTCGTACTCGGCTATGATCATATCATCAACCACATATAACCACCAATGCAACAAAAACATTGTAGGTTTATGACATGTTTTTTCTGTAAGGGGATCTACGATTTTTTCAACAACTATCCCGTTTTTTTTCATGAGTCGCATTGTTTTTAGATAGCTTTTCTTAAAAGCTATGTGTTTCTTGAATACATTGATTTTTTCGCAATGCTCAGCAGAAGGTTCTGTTTCCAAAGCTTTCTTATAGAGAAACGGTATTTCTTTATATCCTTGAGTACAGATATCTTTTATGATGGGATGGTGATGTTCATAATCTTCACCTATCATTATGGGATCTTTTATTCTTAGTATATCCTTTTCCCACTGTCTAATTTCTTTATTCCATTGCTTAATCCATTTTTGCGATATTTTTTGAGCCTTCTTTAAAAGACTTCTATCCCATTTCGTAATTTGTTCTTTGTATATTTCTATTTCTCGATCTTTCTGTTCCTGAAGTAACTCGAATTGTTCTTCATAGTCATTCATTCTTAAATAGCCCCTAAAAGACAGCAAAGTTGCTATTATTAGTAATATGTTCACTGAGAATTCAAAATATAAAAACACATCGATTATTATGATTAATAAAATCGTATTTTCGAATCCTACATTCCAACCTTTCTCTCCTACCTTCGAAATGTGGTAGATCATATTTGCTGCTATTAATATTCCTCCTATGACTATGATTATTTCCATTATTCCCCCCCACTTTTTGCTAATCAATAACTTTGTGCTTCCGTATAATTGATTCGTTTAGAAGATACAATTTTGAGTGGTTGGTTGTTAAAGACACTAGATTTAGGTGAAAAAATAAAAAATACACAATATAGTGATTTTTTTGTTGACATGGTGTGAATAATAGTGTTTTATGGTGTTGCTGTACTAGTCGAATTGCGTCTAGAATTACGGTAAAGGTATAACCTTTCTTATAAGTTTATATGATTGTTCAGAGCCCTGCTTTTGCGGGGTTTTTTTATTGTCTTGTTTACAAAAAGAAACACACATGAAAACCACTGAAAAACTTGCAAAAAGAACGCCCCCAAAGGCAGGTCAAGGGCGGGTAAAAGGCGTGCCAAATAAAACGACACGTATTTTGAAAGAAGCAGTGCTTAAGGCAGCAGAGCGCGCTGGTAAGAAATATGGTGATGATGGTTTGATCTCTTATCTCGAAAAACAGGCAATCAAATGCCCCGCTGCTTATTTGGCATTGTTGGGGAAGATTTTGCCTCTTCAAGTGACAGGGGAAGATGGGGGAGCCATTAAGATGATAACGCGTGTAGAAATCGCGCCTTTGGTCAATGACAACACGACAGATTAATATTGTTCCAAAGCTTATACCGATTTTTACAGGGAAGGCTTTGGTGCGAGCGGCTTGGGGTGGGCGAGGGTCTGGAAAGACAAGATCATTTGCCTTGATGGCTGCTTTAAAAGGCTATCAATTTGGTAGGAGAGGGATATCAGGCACTATACTTTGTGCACGTCAGTTTCAAAACTCGCTAGCAGAAAGTTCATTGGAGGAAATTAAACGCGCCATTGAAGCGCATGACTTTTTAAAGGACTATTACAAGGTTGGGGAGTCGTCGATTAAATCGATAGATGGTCGTATAGCCTTTCAGTTTTCTGGTCTGGACCGCAATATTGCAAGTATCAAGTCTATGGGGCGTATTTTGCTTTGTTGGGTTGATGAAGCAGAGCCCGTTACAGAGACGGCTTGGCAAACGCTTATACCGACTTTGCGAGAAGAAGGAGAAGGATGGCGGGCAGAATTATGGGTGACATGGAACCCGTTGCGAGAGAATGCCCCCGTTGAGAAGCGGTTTCGCTTTTCAGACAATGAGGCAATTAAGCGTGTTGAGATCAACTGGTCAGACAACCCGAAGTTTCCCAAGATCTTGAATGAAGCGCGGCTTGATGATCTGAGAAACCGCCCCGAGACCTATAAGCATATATGGGAGGGGGCTTATCTTACAGCGGTTCAAGGCGCTTATTATCAGAGGGAAATGTTGGCAGCCGAGCAGGAGGGGCGGATAGGGCGTGTCGCTCGTGACCCTTTAATGCAGATACGCGCCTTTTGGGATATTGGGGGGACAGGCGCCAAGGCAGATGCAACAGCGATATGGATAGCGCAATTTGTTGGTAGAGAGATCAGAGTGCTTAATTATTACGAAGCACAGGGACAGCCGTTATCCGAACATATCGGTTGGTTGCGTCAAAATGGTTATGAGAAGGCATTGATGGTTCTCCCCCATGACGGTGCGACCAGAGACCGTGTGCACAATGTGAGTTTTGAGAGTGCTTTAAATGATGCGGGCTTTGAAACACAGGTTGTTCCTAATCAAGGGGCGGGGGCGGTTAAGATGCGGATAGAGGCGGTGCGGCGTATTCTCCCCTCTGTTTGGTTTAATGAAGAGACAACCGTAGCGGGTCGTAAAGCACTGAACTGGTATCACGAGAAATGGGATGAGAAGCGCGGCATTGGTTTGGGTGCAGAGCATGATTGGTCGAGCCATGGGGCGGATGCCTTTGGTTTAATGTGCATTGTCTATGAAGCACCCAGTGTCAAACCCAAGCAAGAGCGTTATTGCACGATGGAAAGAGAAGCGGCATCATGGATGGCATTCTAGATCAAGACTTTCAAAAAACGACAATCCTCGATGAATATGAACTCTATAAGCGTTTAAAGTCTTGGTACGCAGAAGATATTGAACATGTTAATGAATGGCGTGAACAGGCGCGTGAAGATTTTGATTTTTATAATGGTCGTCAATGGGCAGAGGAAGATCTTGCGGTTTTAAAAGAGCAACGCCGTCCTGTCATGACCTTTAATCGTATTGCACCGCTTGTAAATGCTATTGTTGGGGCGGAGCGTAATAATAAGCGCGAAGTACAGTTTCAACCACGGCAAATGGGAGCAGCAATACCCAATGAATTGCTTACTGGAGCAGCAGAATGGTTTCGTGATGAGGCAGAGGCGGAATATGCCGATTCCGATGCTTTTCAGGATATGGTTATTTGCGGTATGGGCTGGACAGATACGCGGCTTGATTATGATACAGATCCCGAAGGGATACCTGCTGTTCAACGTTTAGATCCCTTAAAAATGGTTTGGGATGCCAATGCTGTAAGACCAAATCTCATTGACGCACAGCGTATGTGGTATGTTGATCGCAAATCCGTTGAGGATGCTAAAAGTCTTTTTCCTGATGTTGCTGTTGAAGATCTTAACGCCGATTGGGCTATCGATAGTACAACCGCTTCTGAGGATTCTCATGTGTCGCTTGATGCGTATCAAGATGACTCCAATGCGACTTCTCTCTCAGATCCGTATTCTGGGAAACGCTATGTTACGCTGGTTGAATGCCGTTGGTTTGAATATGAGACCACTTACAAGGCGCCTGATCTTCAAACCGGACAGATGCGCAACTATAGCAAACAGGAGTTTGAACAGCTTCAAAGGGTAATGCCACAATTACAAGGGGTGTGTTTTAATAAAAAAGTGGTGAGACGCGCTTTTCTGGGACGACGCCTTTTAGCAAAGCCCGATAAGCCATTAGCACCTGATGGGCAACTTGGGTGGGAGTGTATCACGGGCACGCTGGATAAGCTTAAAAACCAGTTTTACGGGATTGTTCGCCCCGCAAAAGATCCACAAAAATGGTCGAATAAATATTTTAGCCAAGTGATGTATATCCTTAATAGCCAGTCTAAGGGCGGCTTGATGGCAGAACGAGGCGCTTTCGATGATGATCGCCAAGCATTAGAAAGCTGGGCGCGAACGGATACGATTACTTGGGTTAAAAATGGCGCGCTTACAGGAGGGAAAATTCAACCAAAGCCAAGTGCACAATTTCCCAATGGATTTTTCCAGCTGTTTAATGAATCGCGTGAAGCGATAACACATGTAACAGGGTTATCGGCTGAGTTTATCGGAACACGGGAGGTCAACCAAGCCAATGTGTTGGAAAATACACGCCGGCAATCAACGCTTAATTTGCTTGCGGGGCTGTTTGATAATCTCAAGCTTTATCGGTGTAGGCAGGGAAAGATTATCCTTTATCTCATTCAGAATTATCTCTCTGATGGGCGTCTGGTACGTATTTCTGGACAAGAGAATGCCCAATATGTGCCGTTGACGCGTGAAGCTGTTACGACGCTTGAGTATGACATTATTGTTGATGATTCACCGACAAGCCCCAATGAAAAAGAGAAAACTTTTGCGGCAATTACGCAGATGTTGCCGTTGCTTGGTGGGTTCTTAACACCGGAGATGATTCCAGATCTTTTAAAGCTTTCCCCACTACCGGCAACATTGGTAGCAAATTTAACGGCAAAAGCACAGCAGGCACAACAAGAACAACAGCAACAACAGATGATGCAACAAAGCCAAGGGGCGCAATTAACTCCAGAGCAACAAGCAAAGATTGCTGTTTTACAGCAGGAAGCGCAAGCAAAGAGCACACTCTATCAACTTGATGCGCAGCAGAAACAAGCGGCATTGCAGCAGAAAAATATCGAACTTTTTTTAAAACAAGAACAAGCGCGCATGCAGCTCGAACTTCAACAGGCAAAAAATGAGATAGCGCAGCGTGATTTAGAACGCAAAGCTTTACAGGCACAGTTGGAACACTATCGAGTTTTGACAAAAAATATAATAACACATTGAAGGGACAGAATATGGAAGAAGAGTTTACGCCTGAAGAACAAGCAATCTATGATGAACATTTTGCCAGTGATAATGCTGTTGAGTTGGTCGAGCCAGAGCAAGTTGAGGAAGTTTTTGATGCAGAGGAAAGTTCTGAACAGCCAGCTGTAGAACCACTTCAAGAGCAGCCAAATTCTGATGTAATAGAATCTGATAAACTAGAGCAAGAGCGGCAAGCACGCCAAAAGGCAGAACAAAGCGCCATTGAAGCGCGTGAATTGGCTATTGAACTTGCGCAAAAATATGCCGCAATGCAGGAAGAAATCACGCGCCGCCGTGAGGAAAATGTTCCCTCCCTAGAAGACGACCCAAAAGCACATTTTGCATGGCTTAGTCATAAGGTACAGGAACAACAGAAATTGCTTGATGAGTTTTCTCATATGAGAGAGAGCCAAGAGCGCATGAGTCAAGAGGAATATGAGCGCCAAAAGTTAGGGGATTATTTCGAGGAAGCCAAAGCGCAGGTACAAGATAAATATCCAGATTTAGACAGTATCACGGACTATCTCTATGAAAGAGCAGACAGTGTCTTACAAGCGCAAGCAAGCCTTTATCCGCAATGGAAAGACCCAGAAGCACGGCAACAACAAATTGGTGCTGAATTGCGCCAAATATGCCAGCAGTGTCAGAAAGCCGGTATAAATCCAATTGAGGTGCTGGTGCAAAAAGCGAAAGCTTTTGGCTATAGTGAAGCGCCAGTTAAGGACGAAGTGGGAGCCCTTCAAGAGCGCTCTCAAGCAGCGCGGACGCTTACAGCGCGCGGCGGGCAAGTTCCAACAGGCGGTATGGATGTGAGAACGCTTTTTTCCATGCCGGAAGCAGAATTTGCAGCATGGGTTGAGAAAAATCCCAAAAAATTTGAACAAATTATGAGCAGAGCATGAAGATGTGCGCAATGGCGCGACAAAGAGAACCAAGTGATTGTTATCGTTTGGGGGTGCCGCAAGGCGAGTTTTAAAAACCAAGAAAGGCATTAATTGAAATGGCAGTAACAGAAGTAAAGCTCAATGATCCATTAGCCGTTGGCGTTTGGGCTAAGATGCTAAACACAGAGACCTCAAAAGCGTTGCCTATTGCACCGCTGATGGGGGAGAGCAAAAACAGCATTATCCAAGTGTTGGATGTGCTAGGAAAATCCGCTGGTGACTCTGTGACGAGCGGATTAAGAGTCCAACTTATGGGGGATGGCGTTAGCGAGGGACAAACGCTGGAAGGCAATGAAGAAGCCCTCCAATTTATGAATGAAAAGGTGCGCATCAACGAGCTTACTCATGCTGTGCGCATCAAATATGAAGGCTCTATTGATCAACAACGTGTTCCCTTTAATTTGCGTAAGGAAGCAAAAGATGGGCTTGTTGATTGGTATGCAGATCGCTTAAGTTTGATGTTCTTCATTCAGGCAGCAGGTTATACAGCACCATGGATTCACTTCGAAGGACGCAGCATAACCCTTAAACCCGTACATTATGGTTTTAATGCTCCATTAGAGCCAAGCAAACTGCGTATTATTCGCCCAGCTAAGAAAAAGACTGATGAAGAACTTACAAAAGACGATGTTTTTACATTAGATCTTATAGATCGGGCTGTTGAACGCGCTAAACTTGCTAATCCACGTTTGCGCCCTGTTCGTGTTGAAGGAAAATCGGCATATGTGATGTATCTCCACCCAACACAGGTGACCCAATTGCGTACCAATACAAAGAGTGGTCAATGGTTAGACATTACCAAGGCAGCTTATGATGGCTCTGGAGCTAAGAACCCAATTTTTAATGGTTCTTTAGGGATGTATAACGGTGTCATTTTGCGTGAAGCTGAACATGTCCCCAATGGTATCAATTCAAAGACACAAGAGCCTGTAACATCTGTTCGCCGTGCTGTGTTGCTTGGTGCGCAAAGTGTTATCATGGCTTATGGGCGCGTTGGCAATGGAGCAACAGGAGGCGATGGGAAAGGGGGAACACGCTATAAACTTGTTGAAGAACTGTTTGATTATCAACGTGAATTTGGGGTTGCAGCTAAAACCATTATCGGCATGAAAAAATCACGCTACACCTTGCCTCATTCTGATCAAGGGGGACAGGATTTTGGTACCATTGTCATCCCTTCTTTTGCTGAAGCAAGCTAATTATTAAAGGATGACAATTATGGCAGAAAAATCGCTAATTACACAGGAACCTGTTGAACCCGTTGAGACTGTTGAGACCGTTGGCATGATAGATGAGGGATTGCCACCTGTTTTGCAGGGACGTAACAACTCTACGCAGCAGGTTAGTTTTTTACGGGCACGTGTTAAATGTACAGATCAAGGGCTGATAACGAAAATTGGTGTTCTACCCCGTGGGGCTTTGATAAAAAGAATTCAAGTTTATACCATGACGGATTTTGAAGATGTAAAAGTTATATTTGGAAAAGAACCTAATGGCAATGATTATGGAGAAACAAAGCTTTTGCAATCTTACACTGGCAATGTGCCCCTACCTATGGAGGAACGAGATGTTCCGTTAGAGGCTGAAAATACGATTTACATGACACGAGACAAGCAAAGCACCAAGGGTGATGCTGAGGTGATTGTTGAGTTTTACACCAATCGTTAAAGGCAAGGGGGCGTTTATTGCTTGCGTCCCCCTCCCATACAAGATGCCCCAAGACATTTGGAAGAGGGTGATATGACAATAATAGTACAGACAGGTGGTCCGATTGGAGACAAACAGACCATTGCTCCTTGGGATAAAAATTTTATCCAGATGTTAAACGATATTCAGGATGAAATAGATGATCAAACAGATGAGTATGTTGATCAAGTGCAAAGGGCAATATTTTCGGCTATTCGCTTTTGTGAACGATTGCCTTTTTATTTCAATGAAAGCCGCGAAGTTGTTTTTACCACTCTAAAGGGCAAAAGCCGTTATGGCGCAGAGGCACATCCCTCTATAACAGGGGCTGTTCGCATTGTTGATGCTTACGTTTATGAAGATAATCACAGCAAAGCAAAGCTTTTGCAGGTAGATCCGCTTGTTATTGAGAATCTTGAGGATGATTGTAGCCATGGCATACCTACCTGCTATGCTTATTTTGAACAAAAGCTTGTCTTGTATCCAACACCAGAGCGCGTTTATTCTATCAGGCTTATTCTTGACCCTGTAAGAATAAAAGATATTGAGAGTGCACAAGAAGCGTCCATATGGTTTTTAGAAGCCTATGAACTGATCAAAACGCGTGCAAAATATGAAATTTATACCAATATTATTAAAGAACCACAGATGGCAGCGGCAGCTTTTGCCATGTTTCAAGAACAACTCGATGCGCTTCAAATTGAAACATCACGGCGCAAGAATTTGTTAAAAATTCAACACACGGATTTCTGATGACCTTTATTCCTATTGCTGAGTATAGACCAGATGTTGCATTTATTAATAGTGGTTATTCTAGTGAGATCGTGAACGTTTTACCTGCACCAAATTCGTATATTCCGTTTCCCATTGTGGCGCCGGTCTCAGATCCTTTTCCGGATGTGATTTTGGGGGTCTATGCGGTGCGCTCATTGGGTGGTGTGCGCATCATTGTGGGGGCACCAACAAAACTTTATGAATATGACAACAGCACGCGCGGCTGGAAAGACATTAGCAAACCTCACACACAATATCACGCCAATGAGACTGCACTTTGGTCTTTTGCCTCCTTTGGTGATCATATCATTGCTGTTAATAGCAATGACCCACCACAAATGCTTTCGTTAAAAACGGATGAAAGGTTTTGTGATTTGAGCGGTAATCCCCCGCGTGCTGGACTTGTGCGTGTGTGGGGTGATTTTGTTTGCCTGATGCAATTAACAGATAAGCCAAACCGTGTTCAGTGGTCCGGTTTGAATGATGCGACACATTGGACGGTTGGGGAGAAAAGTTGCGATTATCAAGATTTTCCCGATGGAGAATATGTTCAAGGGTCTACGGAATCAACAAATCCACTTATTTTTATGCGCTCCGCCATTTATCACGCAACCTTTGTACCAGGCTCTAAAATTATATTTAGTTTTGCAAAAATAAAAGACAAAATAGGTGCGAAAAGCAGCACAGCAATTGCAAGCCGTGGAGACTGTACTTTCTTTGTCTCTGATGATGGTTTTTATCAAATCAACAGTGCTGGTGAAATGCTCCCTATAGGCTTTGGTAAAGTCGATAAAACCATCTTCACACTTTACAATAATTTTGCCATTGATGAGATGAGAGCATGTATTGATCCGGTCTATTCTCGTGTTTATTTTTCTATCAATGATAACACTGAAGGGATGCATATTTATGTTTATGATTGGCTTTTGCAAATATGGAGTGTCATTAAGGGGCAAAACCTTCTCTTATTTCCCCTTTTTGCAGCCGGTTATACATTAGAAGGCTTAGACGAAGTACAAGAGAGCTTGAAAGATTTACCAGCTTCTCTTGATAGTAAGATGTGGCAAAATGGTGCGCCTGTTTTGGGAGCTTTTACGCCAGACAACACATTTGGTTTTTTTGCGGGTCCTCCAATGGAAGCAGTTATTGCTTCACAAATTGTGGGGGATACGGGCAGGCAAATCAACCTGATGAGTGAGGCTTTTGTTCAAGCGGATACAACAAAAGGTTTTTTAAGTGTTGGGGCGGCTTTCATCATTGATAACAAGAACCAATTAAATTGGGCTAAAGAGCGTTATGCCGGCTATAATATTGGGATGTATAATATCCGCTCACGGGCGCGTTATCACGCCTTGCGTCTGAGAATACCAGAAGGCACGCCATGGACACATATAACAGGCTTTGATGTAACGCTGAAACCCGCGGGCATAAGATGAGTTTTAAGATCTATAATACAGAAAAATGGAGCGCTGAACAAATGGCGCCCTATTTTGACAATGTCATAAAATCGATAGCTTATTTTAATCAAAAATTCCCTGATGATTATAATACAGAGACCATTTTAAACGATATTTTGAAGGGAGAAAAAGTTCTTTGGATTATCGTTGATGCGCATGAAAACTTTATGGCGCATGTCACAACACAGTTACAAGAACTCGTCACTGGAGCATTAAGGGCGGTTGTTGTCACGCTTGGTGGAAAGGGAGGAGCACCCTTAACAAAGCTTATCACTCAGATTGAAGCCTATTACAAGAAAAAAGGGGCAAAAGAGCTTGTCATCATAGGCAGGCGAGGGTGGGAAAAATCTCTTAAAACGCATGGATATCTCGTTAATCTTTTAGAATATAGAAAGCAGCTTTAACATGGGAAAAAGTTCTAAACCAATCCAGAATACCCAAAACACGACGCAAACAAATGAACCCCCTGCATGGGCAAAAGGTATTTTTGAACACGCAGCTCAGGATGCCATGACTTTTTATAACCAAGGCAGCGGAAAAGCCGTTTATGACGGGCAGCGTGTTGCGGGTTTAAGTGATCAAACAAAGAATGCGATTAATGGGCTTAGCAATAATACGTATAACTATGATAACAATTATTTAAATGGATTAGCCACAGGGCAAAATTCAACAAGCCAAAACTTAAAGAACATGGCTTCAGGGCAACAAATAGGCAATAACCCTTACTTTGATGAAGCGCTTCAAAACACATTAAATAAGGCAACAAGCTCTATTAATAGTTCATTGGCAGGTGCTGGGCGTTATGGTTCTGGGGCGCATACTGGGGTTTTGGCTAATGAATTGGGGGGCATAGCAACACAAGCTCTATCACAGCAATATAACCAAGATGTCAACAATATGATGAATGCCAATGGTCTCATTGATCAAGCAAACCAAAATCAGTTGGCGGGTGCCAATAACTTCTTTCAAGGTCAAGGTCAGGCAAATCTTAATGCGTTGACGGGAGGGAGTGTACTTGATGCCAATCATCAACGGCAATTAGATGAAGAGCGGCAAAAATGGGAGCAGCAGAACAATCTTGATTGGGACCAGTTAAGTAAGTTGCTTACAGCTGGTGGGGCTGTTGCTGGAAATTATGGAACGCGAACAGGACAAATGACGACATTGACTCCACAGCCAAAACCTAATCCGTGGGAGATTGTTGGAAATGTTGGAACTATCCTTGGTACTTTTGCTGGGCTTAGTGATATCAGAGCAAAAGAAAACATCAGAGAAGCTGGGCAGAGAAATGGCTATAAACTCTATGAATACAACTACAAGGGGCACCCAGAGCGCTATCGCGGGGTGATGGCACAGGATGTTTTGAAGTCAAAGCCAGAAGCTGTTTTCTTGCATAAGGCGACAGGTTTTTTGCATGTCGATTATAGCAAGCTTGGCTTTGAGATGGAAAGGGTGCAGTGATGTTTTGGCGAGAAGAATTAAATGCATTAGAGCGTGAAAAAGCTTATAGAAAGCGTAAAGCGTTGGAACTTGCTGCTTTTAGCACAAACTCTTTTGATGTGAGCAATGGGGATAATACTCCACAAAAATTGAGTCCTACAGAGCTTATTCGTGGTTCTCAAGCAGGGACAGAACAAGCTGGGAAAAAAACGCCAGCAGAATTGATTATGTCTATGGATGATTTAAAGCGCCAAATGCCTCCATTGCCGGATGTTTCAAAGGATACTGTTAAGGTACAAGAGGCGCCAGAGCAACAAAAACATGACTTTTCAGAGCAGGGAGGTGTTGCATCAATGATTCCTCAATCTCCACTCGTTGCGAACATTGATCAGTCTAATGGGGATGAAGCTGGGCGACAGCAAAAAGATGTGATGGATTATATTGCTCAACTTAATGAGAAATCTATAGCGGAAAACTCTTTGAAAAACGATTCTGGAAATGATGAGGAAAAGCTTTTTGATGCACCTATAGGAGAAGAAAAACATTTGAATGCACACTTACCAGAAGAGGAGCATTTAAAAGCAAGTGGTGATCTTGAACAAAAAACAGATTATATCAAGTCACTTGATAACTTTGTTCAGACAGGAGCAAATCCAAGTAGCTTATGGGAGCGTTTTAGAAAATCAGAATTTTCCGAGCATTTAATGGATTTTTTTGCAGGGCTTGCGTTAGGAAAGACACCACAAGAAAGTTTTTCAAATGCATCTATCCTTATGCGGCAGGGCAACAAGGAACGCGCACAATATAAACAAACTTTGCAATTTTTACGCTCTAAAGGGTATAGCGATGAAGATGCGCAAGCACTTACACAATATCCAGATCTTGCCATGAAAGTTATAGGCAACACGTTAAGCCCTCAAGAAGGCTATAGAACATTGACATCAGAAGAAAAGGCAGAGCAGGGATTGCCTGAGGATATGACTTTCCAAGTCTCAACAAGCACAGGGAAAATTATACCTGTCCAAGGAGGACAGCGTTCCACTACTTCTGGATTAGGGGGGAATACCGATGGCATGCTGTCAAAGCCTGAATCAGGTTATATGTATGTTAAGGATGAAAATGCACTTGGTGGCATACGTGCGGTGCCAATTGCAGGCAGTGGTTCAGAACATAAATTAATTCAAGAACAGAAGGAGGAGGAGCGTAAAAACCAACAAATGCAAATGCGAATTCTGGAAACAGCAGACAGGTCAAATCGTATACTCTCAGCATCTAAAGAATTGCTAAAAACTATTGAGGAACACCCGCATGTTGTTGGTTTCACTGGTCCTATAATGTCGTTCCTTCCTAATTCTCAGGCAAAAGATTTCGGGCATATGCTCGATTCATTGAAGGCAAGTATCGGGCTTGATGCCTTGAGAAAAGCAAAAGCATTTTCACCAAATGGCGCATCTGGCTTTGGAAACTTGTCTAATATGGAATTGCAAGCATTGCAAAACTCTGTAGCAGCACTGTATCAAGATCTTTCTGCAGAGCAAATGAAGAAATCTTTAAAAACAGTTATTGACACTTTCAATAAATCCAATGCAGCAACGCGCGCAATTCTTTTTGGTGGTGCAGAAGCAACAAACGAGCTCGTTCGAGCCGCCTATGGGCAAGATGCTTATAAGGGAAATCATGCACAGTCAAATGATCCACTAGAAAAACAGATAGAAGCATTGCCGGAAGGCATGTTGTTCGTTGATAGAGATGGACGCATTAAGGAGAAACAAACCAATGGCTGAAGTAATCCCCCCTCTTATTAATCGTAAAAACACAAGAGTCATTGGGCATATAAGTGACTATACACCAGAACAGCTTCAAGAGCTTTTCGCGAAGAATAAGGAAAGGCTAAGTGGTTCTGTTACAGGAAATAATGGTGCAACAGAGGAAACAGAAGAAGATGGTCCACATCCAAGTGTTGCGGGTGCTTTTGGATGGGGAGCTCTTCATGGGTTAACCCTAGGCTATGATGATGAAATAGCCGGAATATCAGAAGCGGGTCCTATTGCTTATTGGATGGGAGATAAAGAGGCAGTCAAAAAGTATAATGAAGTGACAAAGCGATGGCGTGATTATCAAAGAGCGGCGAACCGAGATCATTTTTATGCATCTCTTGCGGGGAATTTAACGGGTGCTGCGGCACCCGTAATTGCTTCTGCCCTCTTTCCACCCGCGGCAGGGGCTACTGCTGCTGCTCGTGCGGCAATTGGGGCTGATGTTGTGCTGGGAGGTAGAGCTGGTGTTGCAGGAGCACAAATAACCAGTAAAGCTTTAGCAGCAGGAGAAAGGGCGGTGCAATCTGCTTTAGCAGAGGGTGCGGAACGGGCAGCGGCAAAAGCTGCAGGTGAAGCAGCAATGAAAGCAGTAGCAAGTAAAGAGGCGGCAAAATTTAGCTTGGGGCGTGCAGCAAAAACTGGAGCCATTTATGGTGGAATAGCAGGCAGTGGTGAAGGGGAAGGGCTTGCAGATACTCTAGTGTCTGCTGGGTTTGGTGCAGGGTTAGGCGTTGCAACACCATTTGTGGCACATTCTGCTTTAAAGGTTACACCTTTTGTTACAAAACCATTCAGAGTAACGGCTTCTGGTGTTAAGAAAACATCTGCTGTTGTCAAAAAAACAGCTGAGAAATTGTTTGGTAAAACTGAACCAATAACACAAGGTGTAGAAAAAGAAGCATTTCAGATAAGCGATAGAGCGCTTAGGGATGTAAGCCAAACTTTAGGTGATGAAGGTGTTGATAAACTTGAAAGAGCATTAAAACAGCGAGGTCCTGATTCAATGATTATTGATCTTCATGATGAGCTTGCTAAAAGAGCTTTTAAGGCAGCAAAAAAAGACCATGATACATATTCGCTCATAAGTAATCGTTTGAATGAAAGACAAGATGCGAGTGCACTGCGGGTACAGGATGCGTTGACAGATGTGATGGGTCCAAAAGTAGATACGCTTAATTTAAAGCAAGAGATTATCAAACAAGCACAGAAAAAGGCTGAACCATTTTATGAGAGGGCGAAAGCTTCTCCCATTTCTAATGCTGTCAGTAAAGATTTATCGCGGTTGCAAGAAACTCCTGCCTTCCAAAAAGCCTATAAAAAAGCAATTGCGCAAATGCCAAATGAAGCGGATGCAACAGTTATAGGGAGCAATGGATATCCAAAGCTGAATATGCGAATTTTACATAAGATGAAAGAGGTTTTGGATGATCAAATTAAGTCTGCACGCATCAAAGGAAAACAAGGATATGCGCGAGATTTGACTCTGTTCAAACAACGCATTCTGGACGTTTTAGATACGTCCTCTCCAGATTATGCTAAAGCAAGGAAAATTTATTATGACGAGCGTACTATTGGTGATGCCCTCGAGCAGGGAGAGCAAGCACTGAAGAAGAGCGTTAATCTCGACACAATCAACAGTCAACTTTCGGATTTTGGGTTGATGGAAAAAGAGGCTTTTCAAAAAGGTATACGGTCGCAACTAGAACATGCGGCAGGCAATGCACAGAATTTTGACCACAATCTTTTGAGTTTGTTTGACACAAAAAATGGTCAAGAAAAATTACAGCGTATTTTTGGTGAAGATAAAGCTAAGCAACTTATGAAAGTGTTGCGACCAGAAGTGGAAAGAACAAAGCTTTTTGCACGCTTGCCAAACCATATAGGTGAAGTGGAAGAGAGGGGGGAACAACAGACTATGGGTATAGGAAAGATTGCTTTCATCAAGGCAGTTGTAAAAAATTTCGCAAGAGAATTTGGACGCAAATTCTCAAGCGTCCATAAAGATACTGAGAGAGATATTGCAGCGCTTATAACAGCGCGGGAAAAAGGAGATTTTGGGTTAGCAAGAGAAAAAGCCGTTGAACTAATTAAGACGTTTCATGAAGCAGAAAAGAAACGCTTAATAACACGAGAAAATTATACGAAATTCATTAATTTTGTTGGCATTATTTTGAATAGCAGCGTTGATAGAACGGTTATAAACTAATGATCAATTTTCATCCCAAAGTGAAGCGTGCCATTTCACAGGCAGCACAAAAATATGGTTTGCCAGAAAGCTTTCTTGAACGTGTTGCTATGATAGAAAGTAATGGTAATCCAAATGCAAAAAATAAGAACAGCAGTGCGGGGGGGCTGTATCAATTTCTCGATTCAACAGCAAAACAGTATCAACTGAATGACAAGTTTGATCCCTTTCAAGCAACCGATGCTATGGCACGGTTAACGAAGGATAATACGCGTTATTTAGTCACAGCATTAGGCAGAGAGCCATCAGAGGCAGAGCTTTACCTCGCACACCAACAAGGACCAGCAGGGGCAGTAAAGCTTATCAAAAATCCACATATTCCAGCAAGCCAGCTTTTAGGTCGACAGGCAGTCACACTCAATGGTGGCAATATGGAAGCTACAGCAGGGGATTTTATGAATCATATTTATGGGCTTTATAATAAAACGGGAGATGCTTTGAAGAGAACGATACAGCAAAACCAAAGCAATGGACAAGCAGCACCAAACGAGGTGGGTCCTTTGCGTGGGTTTGAGAGGATTCAAAAGACACTTCAAGGTAATCAAGTGGCTCAAGGTGATCAAGGGGGCAACCAATTGATGGCATATGACACGCCATTCCCAAACAGAATGATGGCACCTGAAAGCAGAGACAATTTAACAGGACAGATTATGGAAACCACACCATTGCAAGCACAAGGTATTGATGCAGGTGCTCTTAAAAAGGGCTTTTCCGGTTTGCTTCATTTAATGAGAGAGAATGGAGAACGACAAAAACAGCAAGCACAGATGGTACAGCAACAAATGTTACAGCAACCAGTCATGGCGGGTTTCTCACAATCGACTGGGAGCCCGACAGATTTAACACCTCTTATTGATCCCTCTAGGCGGCAATCTGTTGGTTCCTATGGGCGGCAAAAAGAAGAGCAATTGCGCGAAGAGCTATTAAGAAGAACGGGGGCTTATCATGTCTGATATTTATGACTGGTCACTCACAGCTGATCAAAATGCCAATTCCGATAGTATCATTAATTGGGCAGAAGGGCAGCCGCCTAGTTCTGTTAATGATAGTGCGCGGGTCATGATGCAGCGTATACGTGAATATCTTGCCGATAATGGTGGTTCTCTTGACTCAAAGTTTATTGTGAATGGAAAGGAACAAACAACATCAATTACGTTGACGACGGTTTCTCCAATAGCAAAATATAAAAACGATATCATTATCCGCTTTAAGGCGCGTGGTATAAATATTGGTACGACAACAATAAACATGAATAATATAGGAGCAAAGCCACTCTATAAAGCCACCAGCACAGGGATAGTACCATTGACAGGTGGTGAGTTACAAACAAATGGTATTTATGAAATAGTCTATAATGATGGCGTATCAACAAAAGGTCTTGAGGGCTGGTATCTTTTAAACCCTACCCCCATTCCACCACCGAAGGTCGAAACCTTTCCTTGTGGTTTTATTGCGACCTTTGCTATGCAAGAAGTCCCAAACGGCTGGCTTTTATGTGATGGCGCTACTTATGAACGCAAGGATTATCCGCAATTATTCAAGGCGATAGGGGATAAATGGGGAAAAAACAGCGATACAACCTTTAAAGTTCCAGACTTTAGAGGAGTGTTTTTGCGCGGCTTTGATAATGGTCGCGGTTTAGACAGAAGTAGACAATTTGCCGATATACAGCAAGATTGCCTTAAATCGCATACACATGCTTGTACCATTGAAGAGGCAGGTCAACATACGCATAAGCATGATTATTCTATGGTTACAAGAGTTGGTCAAATAGGTGGCAGAAATCCTGCTTTTGGTAATTCATATTATACAAAAGATACACAACCTGCTGGAGTGCACACGCATAAGGTAACGATTTCTTCAACGGGCGAGGCAGAAACACGCCCTGTTAATGTACCGGTTGTTTATGCCATAAAATCGTGAGTTTTTCAAATGATCAATAATCCGTCTGCTATTGATGATATTGCGGACGCGGAGCAAATCCGCGTCCTTTTTTATGCAAGCAATCGAATGGTTCATGCACCCTTAAATAAGGTACTTGATCTTGTCAAAAGCGACATACAGCATGATCTTTTAAGCGCTTTGGCAGAATATAAAGAAGCGACAGATAAACGCATAGAGATCATGCAAAAACTTATTGATGAATTGCAGTCCTCTCTCACACAACAAGACAACGAACTGATTAAGGAATGAAACGCGATGCCATTACCCTATCACACACATATATTTAAGCTTGAACCAGCAACAAAAGAAGAAGTCAAAGAAGGTGTTTTAGATAGTAAGGCTCTTGCACCTGTTTCAGTGGGGAGTGCAGCAGCTTATGAGGTAGAATATTTTGCAACCGCTGCTCAAGGAAAAAAGGCTGATGATGCTATTGCAAAGAGAGATATTGGAGCTCTTGCTTACAAAAATAAGGTCACAATTCACGATATTGAAGCAAGTGGTGAAGCGCATGAGAATGCGATTTTATCAGGCGCTGGCTGGGTAAAAATATCGCCTTTAGGGATTGGCGATATGAAGGCTGCTACATATGATCCCGACAATGTGGGGGCAAATGCATTTTCTATGGAAAATATGCACGAGGGTCCTACCAAAAAGATCTTAACCATAGAGGAAAGATCAAAGCTACGATGGTTGAGTTCTACGCAGCCAACGATGGAAAAATGGCGGAGGGGAGATGAAGGTGTTTATTATCCCATATCTCCGGTAGATCTCAAAAATACC
Organism: Bartonella sp. CM86QHHN; assembly: GCF_042194695.1. Lineage (NCBI taxonomy): Bacteria > Pseudomonadati > Pseudomonadota > Alphaproteobacteria > Hyphomicrobiales > Bartonellaceae > Bartonella > Bartonella sp. CM86QHHN. Next base: position 5,521 of record NZ_JBHIND010000059.1, on the reverse strand, counting down.
ATTCGTTATTTTGTAGGCTCAAAGTCTTTTGGTATGTCAAAATCAGTTTATGATCCAGATAAAATAGAAAAAGATGCCTTTGATATGGAGAATATGAAGGAAGGGAAAAAGCATCTTATCTTAACTCCTCCAGAACGTGCACAGATTGCAAAAATTGATAAAGTTGAAGATGTTGCACAACAAGGGATTCATGTTGCAAGTGAAGCGAAGAACGTTGCAGATAGTGCATTAAGAACAGCAAATGATGCAAAAGCTTATGCAGTAGATGCAAAAAAAACGGCTGAGACAGCACAAAAAACGGGAGACAGTGCAAAAGCTGAGGCAAATATTGCGCAAACAGCAGCCGATAAAGCGCAAGATACAGCACATAGTGTACAGAAAAAAGTTGATCTCATTCAACCTCTTGGCAAACAAGACTGGATTGATGGCACAAAAACAGTGGATGCACTTATCTCACCAGCCAAACTGATGGCTTCAATCAAAGCAAATAGTAGCAATAGCAGCGGCGCTGGTAGCGGCAACAATGATGGCGGGGTTAGAAAACCTGTTGAAATTCTGATGACAGAAAGCGGAGATATTCCATTGCCTGATGGTATTACTGCTGACACCGATATCGAAGTATGGGCTTGGGGCGGTGGAGGTGGTGGCGTTAAGGATGGCGGCGGCGGCGGTGGTCAATGTGTGCATGTTAAAATGAAAGGTTCTGATTTAGATAAATTAAAAACAGCTTACATTGGTCGTGGTGGTAAAGGCAATGACAGTAATATTTTGTGCAATGGTGGTAGAACAATGATCAAAGGGCTTGTTACAGCAGAAGGAGGATATTCCGTTTCCATGACTCTCGTTAACTTTGGAGGGAAAGGCGGCGATGGAGGAGGAAACAGGGAGGGCAGCAGTGGTGAAAGCTTTATTTTTTCTGGTGGTAATGGTGGAGGGAGTGGAATAGACGGCAAGAGAGCTGGTACTGGTGGAAGTTCTTTTCTTGGCGGCGGCGGCGGCGGTGGCGGTAAATGTAAGGGTTCTATCATGGGGCAGGGTGGTGAGAGTTACAAAGGTGGTAACGGTGGTAGAGGTGGTAAAGAATGTGGCGGCGGCGGCGGCGGATATTTTGATGGGAAACACGGAAGCGACAAAATTGGCGGTGACGGCGGTGATGGAGCAGTACTCATAAAGGTATATTTATAAGGTGAATTGAACAATGGCACGGAAAATAAGTAAAGACTGTTTATACTGTTTAAAAAAGTGGGAAGGTTTGCGCTTGCAGGCTTATCAAGATGCTTCTGGCATATGGACGATTGGTTATGGTCATACGAAAAAAGCTGGTCAACCAACAGTGGTTGAGGGCATGGTGATTACGGAAAAAAAAGCCGAAACCATGCTTTTAGCAGATTTGCGGCAATATGAGAGGGCGGTAGAAAAAGCAGTTTGTGTGAATTTAAGCGACGAGCAGTTCGGCGCTCTTGTTTCCTTTTGTTATAATGTAGGTATTGCAGCTTTCCAAAACTCTACATTGCTTAAAAGGCTTAATCGGGGGGATTATGAAGCTGTACCAACCGAATTGCAGAAATGGACCAAAGCAGGAGGCAAACGTTTACAAGGTCTTGTACATCGGCGTGTAGCAGAGGCAGGGCTATGGGCGAAAGGGGCTTTTGTTTCCTCTAACTACCAAACCGTAGAAACGCAAGCACCAACGGGGGTTTTCAAAGCAGAAGCATTGGCACCGATTATTGGTTCTTTCTCAGGTCTTGGTGGTTTGTTAGCAGGCAATGGACCAATCCAATGGGCTTTAGCAACCATTATGGTTTTAGCCGCATGTACTGGCATTTTCTTTGTTGCTAAACGCTTTCAGGAGCACCGCCTATGATCTTATGGATGAAAAGAAACTTGATGGTAACAGGTGCGGCTTTAGCCGCTTTTTTTATGATTTTAGCAAGAGCTTTTACTCTTGGGAAAAAAGCAGAGCAACAAAAGCAAACAGAAAAAACCTTAAAAGCAGCAACAACACGGCTGGAGGTGGAAAGTGAAGTTAATCAAAAAAGTGATGCTGATATGCGTGCTGCTCTCTCTCACTGGTTGCGCGACAAATAAATATGTTTCTTCTTGTGTTGGTTGGTTACCTATTTATTTAAGCCGGCAAGATCTGAACACCATTAGCTCAAACTTAGCAAGAGAGATCTTAAAGCATAACAAGCAGGGTCAACGCTTGTGTGGGTGGAAACATGGCTAGAAAAAAAACACAAGACGATATAGAGCTTACAGAAGCAGAAAAAGAAATGCTTCAAGAAATGATACTTACCTATCAAAGCGTGAAAATGATGTCTCGCTTGATGAAGTGGATAGCCTTTTTTCTTTTTTTGCTTATCCTTGATTTTGCTCGTCTTATGGATGCGCTAGATAATGTCATTGCACATTTAAAGCAGTGGTTCTCAAAGAATTAGTTTCACTAAATCTATCCTTAAAATATGAAAAAAATGATTAGGCTTGCAAAAGCTTGAGGGAATGGACTTCGCTTATGAAAGAAGAAAGTTTTACACAAACATTGTTTGCGTGGATGGGGGGAAAGCATCATCTACGTAAGAAAATTATACCGATTTTAAATAGCATTGACCATGAAACCTACGTTGAACCATTTTTAGGTTCAGGTGTTATTTTCCTAAACAAAAGACCAGTGAAATATTCCGTTATTAATGATCTGAATGGAGAGATCACGAATCTGTTTCAATGTGTTCAAAATGATTTTGATGATTTAGCCAAACGACTAGAATGGTTTGTTTGCTCGAGACAGTTGTTTTCTGAACTTGCGGCTATTGAACCAGAGAGCCTCACCAAAATTGAAAGAGCTGCACGCTTTTTGTTTCTCCAACGTTGTGTCATGTACGGGAAAGAAGATTACTACTCTTTTAGATTTGGAAGAAAAAGAACGGCAGAGTTTAATCCCGATAAGCTGTTATCAAGGATGAGACGTGTTAGACAGAAGCTTCTTGATACGACGATCTTAAATTTATCATGGGATCGGGTTGTCGAGCTTTTTGATGCGTCTGATAGTCTATTTTATTTAGACCCGCCTTATCTTGTGAAGAAGAAGTGTTATAGTTCTGGGAATTTTGTTGAAGATGATTTTGTGAACATGGCAAAAGTTCTCAAAAGCATCCAAGGCAAATTTGTTTTGAGTCTGAATGATTGTGATGCGGTTCGAGAGATCTTTAAGGATTTTGACTTTTTAGAAGTTGAGACCCTTTGGACAGCAGGTACGGCTAAAAAACCACCCCGAAAAGAACTCTTGATTCGCAATAATTGAGGAAAATCATAAAAAGATTTGTTAGAATCAGAAGAAATATTTTTTCTCTAACAGGACTTTTTTGATGTTAACACCATTTGGTAAAACCTTACGCAAACTTCGCATTGATCATTCAGAACGCCTTTTAGATATGGCTAAAAAATTAGCTATATCTGTAGCATTTTTATCATCTGTAGAGATTGGCAAAAAGTCTGTTCCTGTAGGACTGGAGGAAAAGGTAATTGAAATCTATGCTTTAGATCAAGAGGTGGCAGAAATTTTGAGAAGAGAGTCGGATGTAGTTTGACACTAGGTTTTATACTAAGTGGGAAAAGGTGGGATTAGGTAGGAATACGTGATAATTTGTTGTTTTTATGTATAAAATTTAGCATTAAAAGCGCGTTTTGTCAAAATAGATTTTGACACCTAAAATTGTAAAAAAGAGCTAAAAAGAGCGAAAATTAGAAAAAAGTGCGTTTTCATGGTAAAAATGAGAGAAGGCTTTGAAAGGTCTTTGAAGACCCTTTGAGAACCCCTTAAAAACTCTTTGAAAAAAAATAAATTGGTACAAAACCTAGTGGCAAATTATACAAAACCTGCTGGCAAGCTACACTGGCAAAAAGAATGCGCTTTGTAAAGGAAAGTGTGAAAATCCTATTCCCGAACCTTTATTTACAAAACCCGCACCTTAAAAAAGATTACACAGAATCAATAAGTTATAGCATGATAAAAGTGCTGTGGCGGAGGGGGTGGGATTCGAACCCACGGTACAGTCTCCTGCACGCCGGTTTTCAAGACCGGTGCCTTAAACCGCTCGGCCACCCCTCCAAACTAGATATGCTTTTTGACAAATTTCTTGTAAAAGGTCAATCATTTTAATACGCATTTTAAAGCGTTCTTTGTAAAACTATTTAAGTTTCAATTAAAATAATTCTTCATAAGTTAATTCTTTGAGTGTGTTATCTAAGAGTTTCATTTTTAAACATGATAGTTTTTTCTGAAAAAATGAAAGGTAATTATGATATTTATCATTTTTTTTCCTGTTTAAAAATTTTTTACAAAGCAATATTTTTTTAAGTTCTAACAATCGTTTTCGTAATAATAAGAAATGTTTAGTTGAAAATGTTTGATAAATTATATTAAATTCCGGTCGTGTATTTTTGAATTATTTTACCTTTCCAGATATTTATTTTATTTAGATCGTTCATATTGGCGAAAAGAAAATGTTATTACTCTGACAGTTTATGAGAGATAAATTTGTAAGAATGACATATATATTCAAGGAAAGTTTTTATTGAGTTTAAATTAAGTACAATTCAATAAGAAAGCTCTTTAAAAGATTTTAATTTTTTAAATAAAAATATTCAGATATTTAGTGCATCTAAAAAGTACCTTGGAGGGAATGGCTGATTTGCGCTATTTGAATAAAATTTTATGTAAGATTTGCATCGATAGTTTAAAATCTCTTCTAGATATGACTGGAAATTAGGTATATTTGTAATGCTTTTTCTGTGGGATAAGCAAAAAGTTAATTTGAATGGAAGAAAAAATTATTGAGTAATACCCTTAGATCAATAGATAGTTTGTGAAGGTATTACATAGTTTTTCAAGAATAGAACTTAAAAACGCTAAATTATGCAGAGTCAGAAAGCGTAAACTTTAAAAGATAAAGTTTTAAAAGCCGATTCATTCACAAGTATGTGTAAAATAAAATATTTATGTCTAATATGAGAGAATAGGTGAATCTTGATTCTATTGATTTTTTTGCCTCTATCCCTCATCTTTTTGAAGCTTTTTTATGGCTTCAAGAGCGAGTTTTTTACGGTCTGCGCTCTTTGTGTAAAGAGATGTCATAGCATCATTTGTCCAGCCAAAAATTGCTTTGAGTTGTGATACTGTTGCACCAGAATTAACTGCGCGTGTTGCTGCTAATTTTCTTAAGCCATGTGCTGATTTTTTGATTCCCGCTACGTTACAAGCCTCACGAAAAAGGTTGCCAAAACTTTCTTTAACTAGTTTTTTACCTTCTTTACCACAAATGAATGTCTCTTCTCCAATCACATAACCTTCATAAGGATGAGTTCTTTTTGTTTTTTTGTAGCTTTAGTGTAGCTATGCCAATTAGAGCTGTTAAAGTATTGTTTAAGCAGCCATGCAAATAACCCTTCAACAAGTTTACCGGTTTTTGATTTAGGAAGTATAAGTCCTTGTAACTCGGCAAGTGCGCTTTTGTAGTTATCAACA
>NZ_JBHIND010000001.1:0-12485 GCF_042194695.1 Bartonella sp. CM86QHHN | reverse complement strand
GTGGTTTCTCGGATAAAGACAGGTAAATTTGATGCGGCTCTTTTTGAAGATGGTTCTGTCAATGAAGCGCTTGCAACAGCTATCTGGAATGAGAATCCAACAAAGCGCCCTGCTCCATTTTTAGCACCGGATGGTCAACCGCAGACAAAGATCAAACAAGCCTCCACAGATGGAGCCAATGAATACAAGATAAAACTGGAGCGAATGCAAGTTGCGCTAGCAAAAGAAAAGATTGCTCTGGAAAAGTTACGCGAAACCACTGTTGATCGTGAAGAAGTGAGAAAAGAAGCATGGAACTTTGGAAGAGCGCATCGAGATACAATGCTCAATTTTGCCTATCGCTTTGGTACTGAAATTGCGGCGCAAGTGGGATGTGATGCTGCGAGCCTTATTGGAGCTATCGATCATCATATGCGCAAAGCTTTAGTAGAAAATGTCGTCCCTGTTTCTTTTCACGATCCCAACATTTTAGAAGAGAATCCAGAACATGATAAGTGATGCTTCGCCCTCGTCCTCTGGTGCTGGGCTCTTTTTTTGCTATGCGAATGAAGGACGCCGTCCTGACCCGCCTTATACTGTTTCCCAGTGGGCTGATAAAAATCGTTATTTGAGCACAGTTACGAGTGCTGAGCCTGGATTATGGAGGACTATACGTACCCCCTATTTACGAGAGATCATGGATAATCTTTCTGTTTATGATCCGACTGAAACAACGGTTGTGATGAAGGGGGCTCAGATTGGAATGTCGGAAGCAGCGTTGAACTTTTGTGGTTATGCCATTCATCATAGTCCAGGACCTGCCCTTTATGTAATGCCGACAGTTGAGACCGCTAAGAAACTGTCAAAGTCTCGTCTTGATCCGATGATTTCAGCTAGCCCTGCTTTAAGTGAACGCATTGCTCCTGCTCGTGCAAGAGACAGTGGAAATACAATGTTTTCAAAGGAATTTTATGGGGGGACATTGATGATTACAGGAGCAAATAGTGCTGCTGGATTGCGTTCTTCTCCTATTCGCTATTTGGTTTTGGATGAAGTCGATGCTTACCCATTGAATGTCGATAATGAAGGCGATCCTGTAACAATTGCGGAAAAACGAACCTCTGCTTTTATTCAACGTAAAATTTTTAAATTGTCCACGCCGACACACCGTGACACAAGCCGTGTAGCCAAGGATTTTGTGCTAGGTGATCAGAGATATTACAATGTCCCTTGTGATGCATGTGGTGTTCTACAACCCATTGTTTGGTCACAAATTAAGTGGCCAAAAGGCGCCCCCGAAAAAGCTGTTTTTGTTTGTGCGCATTGTGGTCATGAACATGCCGAACATCGTAAGTCCACCTTAATGGCAGAAGAAAACGGTGCTTGTTGGATCGCAACACAGGAGTCAAGTAAGCCTCGTCTGCGTTCTTACCATATTTCAGCGCTTTATTCGCCATGGCTGACTTGGGGCGATTGTGCGCGCGAATTTTTAAGAGCCAAAGAAGACCCTGCTCTTTTGCAAGTTTTTATTAATACAGTGCTTGGAGAGCCATGGGAGGACAGAACAGGCGAAGTTGTTGATCCTGATAGCCTCTATGCAAAACGCGAAGATTATCCCCTTGCACCAGAACAATCCGTCGTGTTGACAGCTGGTATTGATGTGCAAAATGACCGCTTGGAACTTGAAGTGGTGGGATGGGGGCGTAGTGAAGAAAGTTGGCATATTGATTATCAAGTGATCCTTGGTGATCCCTCTTCTTTTGAAGTGTGGGACCAATTGGATGAATATCTTGCAAAACGTTGGCCGCATCCAGGCTATAAAGAGGGGATTAGGATAACAGCGGCTTGCATTGATACCGGTGGTGGACACACACAGGCAGTTTATAATTATGTACGCCCGCGTGAAGGGCGGCGTATCTGGGGCATTAAGGGGCAAGCGGGATGGCGTGCGGTATGGCCACGCCGACCAAGCAAAAACAATAAAGGACAGATTAATCTCTATATTGTTGGTGTTGACGCGGCAAAAGATATTATCACGGCACGGTTTAAAAAATCGGGACCTGAAGCATCAGGGGCTGGTGCAACACACTTTCACAAAAGCCTTGACCAGGAATATTTTGACCAGCTAACCGCTGAAAGAAAAGTCATCAAATATTTCAAAGGCTTCAAGCGTATTGAATGGCAAAAAAGTGAAAAGGCAAGAAACGAAGCCTTGGATTGTAGGGTCTATGCTTATGCGGCTTTACAAGGTCTGATTTCGGCGGGAATAAACCTTAATCGAGAAGTTGATATCTTAGAAGAGCGTTTGGAAAAACTTAAAATTGAAGGTTCTGTAGAGCAACCAACATCTGGGATTTCTTCATTCACTTCTCCAAGAAGATCTCAGATAGCAAAACCTCAAAGGAAACAATCCAGAACAGTGATGAATCCTTATATGCGAGGGGATTGGAGGTAATTTGTGGGTGAAACTTTAGAACCAATTAACAGCAAAATTGACAGACTGGAAAGTTTAAAAAGGCGGCGTGAACAAATTGAAGAGGCTCTTTATTCGGGTGCGCAATCAGTGCGTCACGGCGATAAGCAAGTCAGCAATCGTTCTGTTGAGGAACTTCGCAGAGCGCTTGAGATGCTGAACATACAAATAGCCAACCTTGAAGGGCGCAAGCGTTCACGCGTTTTCTATTTTAATATATCACGAGGCTATTAATGGCTGGTTTTTTCAATAAACTCACGGGCTTTTTTACAATTTCTCGTCAACACAATCCGCCTTTTGAAGCTGCAAGTAAAAGCCGCCGTATGGGTGGTTTTGACCCCGCAAAAAAACATATTAATAAAGCGATTGAAGAATGCGGTGATACCATTGTTGCCCGTTCAAGATGGCTTTATGACAATGAAGCTCTTTACGGTTCTGCGACTGAAGAATGGGTCTCTGCGGCTGTTAGTGATGGGATTAAACCTTATCCTCGCATTGAAGGTTTTCAAGAAGAAAAGAAAAAGCTTTTAGACTTATGGTGGCAATGGGTTGATGAGGCGGACTATGATGAAGATGCCAATTTTTATGGACTTCAAGCAACCATTGCACGAGAAGTCTTTCTAACTGGTGAATGTTTTGTAAGACTACATTATGTTGACCTCTACGGGCGCTCTGGTGTGCCGCTTCAATTACAAGTTTATCCCACCGAAATGTTAGACCTTACTTACAATGGACCGGCTGATATTGAAGGCAATTACATTCGTATGGGGATTGAATTTAATGCCAGTGGCAAGCGCGTTGCTTATCATTTCTGGGAACATCACCCCTATGATGATGTCCCTGCAAATATGGTATTTGAGAGCCAAGAGCGCGTGCGTGTCCCTGCTGAAATGGTCATTCATATCAAAGAGCGCCGTATTGCCGGACAATTGCGCGGTTCTCCAAAAATAACGCGCTCTATGACAAAGATCTTTCAACTCGAATCCTATGACGACGCAGAACTCGATAGAAAAAGGACGGCGGCTCTTTTCGCGGCGTTTGTCAAGGACAGTTCCCCAAACGTCGAAAAATTATCCGATAATCGTGATAAAAACAACGTTGAAGAAGAATACAAAGCACCTGTCATTGCGCCCGGTGCATCTCTTTATTTAGGAGAGAATAAAGAAGTTACATTCTCAAATCCTGTTGAGGTTGGTGGCTCTTATGAGGCTTTTCAATTTCGCAATATCTTGAAAATTTGTGCAGCACTTAATATGCCTTATGCCGTTGTGACTGGAGACGTTACGCGGGGGAATTTTTCAAATGTGCGTACCTCCATCATTCAGTTTAGACGGCACGTCAAACAATGGCGTGAACATATCATTGCCTTTCAGTTTAACCGCATTGTTTGGGAGCGTTTTGTTGAAATGGCAGTGCTTTCTGGATGCGTCAATTTGCCAGGGTGGGAAGAAAATTCCTTGCCATGGCTTCAATGTGAAAGCTTTGCGCCCCCGCTTGAAATGATTGATCCAAACAAGGATATCTCAGCGGAAAAAGAAGAAATTCGTGCAGGCTTGAAAACACGACGCATGGCACTTGCCGAGCGTGGCTTTGATATCGACAGCATTCATGCCGAACTGCAAGAAGAGCACACAGACGCTCGTGCGCGCGGCTTATCTTTTGACACGGATATGGCAGCGACCTCTGATAGCAATCAAGTAATTGATACCGCAGATTCAGAACCTTCTGAAACTTATGAAAGTAACCAAGGCAGTGAGGCACATAAAAATGGTGAATAATCTTGATATGCCGTTTTTGGCATCACGGCTTTTTGGGGTTCCTCATATGCTTGCCTCGACAAAGCTTGATATCATTTTGAATGCTCTTGCACCACGCCTTTTTGAGGGAGAAAAGTTTCCCATTGAAGCTTATTCGCAAGAGAATACAGAAGCTTTAAGACCCCCTGAAACTTATGTAGTACAAAACAATGTTGCCATAATACCGGTTCATGGCACGCTTGTGCGCCGTGGTGCATGGCTTGGGGCTTTATCGGGGCTAACCTCTTATGAAGGTTTAAGCGCTTCTTTTCGTGAAGCCATTGCACAACCTGATGTTCGCGCTGTTTTACTTGATATTGATAGCGGCGGTGGAGAAGCCGGTGGTGTGTTTGATTTGGTTGAAGAGTTTCAAACACTCTCAAAACAATACGACAAGCCCATTTGGGCACATGCCAATGAGTTTGCTTGTTCTGCAGCTTATGCCATTGCTTGTGCGGCTTCTCAAATATGGGTAGCTCGCACAGGGGTTGTGGGCTCGATTGGGGTTGTTTGTGCCCATCTTGACCAATCTCGTGCGGATGAAAAACACGGGCATAAATGGACCTTTGTCTTTGAAGGTGATCACAAAACCCATGGCAACNCTTGTTCTGCAGCTTATGCCATTGCTTGTGCGGCTTCTCAAATATGGGTAGCTCGCACAGGGGTTGTGGGCTCGATTGGGGTCGTTTGCGCTCATCTTGACCAATCCCGTGCAGATGAAAAACACGGGCATAAATGGACCTTTGTCTTTGAAGGTGATCACAAAGTTCATGGCAATCCTCATGAACCCTTGAGCGATACAGCACAGATAAAAATGCAAGCCGATTGCGCCCTGCTCTACGAGATGTTTGTCGATTTGGTGGCGCAAAACAGACGCTTAAATGCTGCTGCAATTCGTGACACAAAAGCAGAAACTTTTATAGGCACCCAAGCGATCACGCTTGGATTAGCAGATGCGCAGGGCACTCTTGCGCAAGCGTTGGAAGCTTTAACGGATTCCATATCACAAAACCCAACATCAACAGAAAAAGAAGGACAAAACACATGGCACGCACACAATACCGCGCTGAAGAAGAGGATGACGAAAAGATTGTCGACATCATCAATGACGAGGAAGAGGACGAAGACGATAGTGACATCGACAAAAACGCCGAAGACTTCGACGATGAAGAAGAAAACGAAGATGAGGATGAAGACAATGAGGACAAGCAGGAAAACATAAAAGCTGCTCTTGAAAAAGAAAGAAAGCGCGCAAAAGCACTAACAACCCTTGAAAGGCAAGCAAAGCACTTAGGCGTTTCTTTTGACGCAGCAAAAGCTATTCAAAACGGTATGAGTCTCGAGAAAGCACGCCAGTGTGTGTTGACGGCTGCTAGCTCTCAAAGCGCGTCTTTAAAAGTCTCGCCTTATACCCCTCATAGTGATGGGACGAGCAAGGCAAAGATTCACGCAAAATGGGAAGCAGCTTGGAGGGCAGTGAAATGACGAATATTATTTATGACGACGTACGCAATGGCGCTTATCTTGGACCTTACGACCCCGATATGTCAAATGAAGAAGTGCTGTTTGCATCAGGAGCATTCATTGAAGCGGGAACTGTCATGGGGAAAATTACAGCATCACAAAAATATACCCCCCTTAATCCAGCAGCAGCAGATGGCAGTCAAATCCCTGCTGGAATTTCTTTTGCCACTGTTGATGCCTCTCAAGCCGATCAACGTGCCGTGATGACAGCACGCTTATGCACTGTAAAAGCTTCTGAACTGCTATGGCCAGATGCCATTACAGATGAACAAAAAAGTGCTGCCATTCAGTCTCTCGAAGACCATAACAATATTTTATTGCGATAGGAGAATGCACACATGGATATGAATTTTTTTAAACATGATGCTTTCTCAAGCATCACAATGATGAAAGCCATCGAAAACTATGAGTTTCAACCTGGTCTTGTAAGTTCTCTTAATCTTTTTGAGGAAGTTGAAACCAGTACCACAGTGGTTGGGATTGAACGGCGTGATAATACATTTTCGCTTATTCAAACCAGTGAACGTGGCGCACCTTTGACAGAAGGTGATAGAGAGGCTCGTAATCTTCGGTTTTTCAAAACAACACGGATTGCCAAAAGTGATACGGTGAAATCAGAAGAAATCCAAAACCGTCGTGAATTTGGCGCAGAAGATCAGTTAGAGACAGCAATGAAATATATTGCCAAGAAACAAAAGAAACTGATTTCTGAAATAGAATTGACATGGGAAAATATGCAGCTTGGCGCTGTTCAAGGTGTTGTCCTTGATGCTGATGGTTCCGTAATTGTCGATTGGTACAAAGAATGGGAAATCGCACCACCAAAGCCCATTGACTTTAAACTAAATACAGAAACAACCAATGTTGCTGACAATGTTGATCAAGTCATTATGAGGATGATTGAAGCTTCAAAAGGAGCATTTTCTGATCGTTCGCGGATTATTGGGCTTTGTGGTAATGAATTCTTTTCCAAGTTGAAAAACCATAAAACAATTCGTGAGACCTATTTAAACACAGCCTTAGCACAGACACTCAATAGCGCCGGAGGTGTTGCAACACCAAGTTCGATTGGCTCTGGGAGCTTTGGCAGTTTTGACTTTGCGGGTGTGACTTTCATTAATTACCGGAGTATTCACAACTATAATGTGAGTGCGAAGGCTGGAACAAAGCGCGCTATAGGCATTAAGCCGGATGAATGTCAATTCTTTCCTGTTGATGCACCTGGTGTCTTCCAAAAAACCTTTGCTCCTGGTGAAAGCTTGGATTTTGCCAACACGGTTGGAAGACCTCTCTACACGATGCTTATCGTCGACCACGACCGTAATGCATGGGTAAAACCGGAAGTCTATAGCTATCCGCTTTATATTTGCACCCGCCCTGAAATGCTGTTCAAAGCAGTTATAGGAGCGAAATAACATGCGATGGCACGGGCTGCTAAATCAAATGGTTAAAGATGTGCGCAACACCTTTGGGCAGCCCATCATCTACACGCGAAAGAACAATCAGCAATCTTTTCGTATCACAGCGATTTACGGCATTAAACATTCGGAATCGGAAGCCGGTGGCAGAATCTCTACCACAATTGCAAGAAAGGAACTTGATCTTTGTATCAATGATATCGGGGGAATACCACCAAAACCTCAAGATAGTATTGTGGTCCTCTCTCCTGAAAACAACAAAGCCCCCTCTTCTCAAGAACACTTCACTGTTACAGATGTCCAAGCCTCTGAATCCGGTATGTATAAGCTTATCTTGCGAGAGATAAAACAATGAGGAACCTTTGTCTAGCAAGCTGTTTTGATTATTGTTATAAAAATATTACGTTCCCACTTGACAATGTGGCGACAATATGAATAATCGAATCAGGTGCCTCAAAAACACCTTAAATACACAGCGGGTGGATTGCCGAACCAATCTCTTTTCCGCGCATTAAAGACTTTGACTTGTTATATGCTACATGCGTATAATGACATTGTCGGGTGTGGTTATGCTATACAATACCCTTTTGGGAAAAGCATAACGACGGACTGTGTACCGTGTTTTTGAGCACCCGGCACTCTTTTATTGAGTGTCAATCAAAAACGTCTAATTACACAGGAGTTCATAATGAACACTCTTATTCCGATATCGGAACAAACTGTTGGACAGGAAATTGTTCAAACAGTAAATGCACGTGAATTGCATAGTTTTTTAAAAGTAGGTAAAAAATTTGCGGACTGGATTACTGAACGTATCAACAAATATAATTTGGTAGAAAATCAAGACTTTGTTTGCTTCCCTATTTTGGGAAGCAAAGGCAGGGGTGGTCACAATCGTAAAGATTATCATCTGACTTTAAGTGTAGCCAAAGAACTTTCTATGGTTGAGAACAATAAGAAAGGTAGAGAAGCGCGTTTATACTTTATTGAGTGTGAAAAACGGTTAAAACAAGTAGCAACACCACAGATAGCTGCATCACAAGTTGATTATTCCAAACCCGAAGCATTACTTGGTGTCTTGAATCACTTACAAAGCCAAATAGAGCAGAAAGATCATGTTATTGCCGAATTGGCTCCAAAAGCAGAAGCTTTAGATGGTTTAAAACGCTCTGATGGTCTTTTTGGTCTTATTGAAGCAGCAAAGATGTTGGAGGTACGACCAAAGGATTTAACGGATTACTTGCGTAAACATGATTGGGTCTATCGACGGGCTCCAGGGGCGCCTCTGTTACCTTATCAGGATAAAATCAAGAAAGGATTCATGGACTGCCCTGCTATCACCATTCAAAAACCAGATGGTACAGAGAAGGTGCTTCCTTCAACGAAAATCACATCGAGAGGATTGGCATGTTTGAGAGAACAAATCCATGGAGGTGTACAATGAAAATAGATACCAACTTCTTATGTGACTTATGGATGGCATTATCTCGATTTTCTAGACATGAAAATATGAGCGATAAAGATTGTACTGCTCTGGTTGACACTATGAGTGTAATAGAAAAAGCTTTGATTTCAAAACTTCAGGATGAACTACCCAATATTACAAAGATTTTAGCAATTCTTACAGATTTTGGAGATTCAGAGTTACCGCATAGCATGGATTCTTTGTTACGCGCTTATGAACCAAATCTAGAGAGCCCCATTAAAAAGGTTGCTTAACTTAAAAACAAAACTCCCCTCCCTATCGTTAAAGGTGGGGAGGTAGTCAAGAGACTTCTTTAGATAAGAACTCAAAATGAACGGATTTAAAATCAGTTAAGTCATAATCTGTAAGATCGGCAGTATCAACAAAGTTTTCTGCTTCTTCATCCGTCTTGAAAACGGGTATTTGTTTTAATTTAGAGGTTTTCATAAGAATTAGTTTTCTTTTAGTACGTATAGACTTTTAAAAGATTCAAAGTTTAGAAGAAATATATCTATTTAAACTCACACCATTTTCAGCGGCTTGTATTGCAAGTTTTCTATGGAGTTCTGGTGGTATTCTTAATTGAAACTTACCACTGTATTTACCATGTGACAAAGGCACAGGAACTTCTTCTCCATTATGTTGCATGTCCTCAACAACTTCTGAAACAAGGTCCATAATACCTTTTAAAGCTTTCTCTGCTTGAGCATCTAACCATGAAAGGGATGGGAATTCTGCACACAATCCGACATATTCCTCATCTTCTTGCGACCACAAAACACGATATGTATAATGATTATTGTTCATGTTTCATCCTTTCTATCGCTTGTAAGACTTGTTTGACTTGATAAGCTTTTGCTTTGTTACCAGAATCTTTTTGAATATTCACACGAGGATCACCAAGCCACGGTGTTTTAAAAACAAAGTGGCTTGTACCATTGTTCCGTGGTTCTCCAAAGAAATAGACACATACAGCCAACAAATCTGAAAACTTAATGTTCTTTGGTGATGCTTTCATCAAGCTGATTATTTTTTCAACTTTATTACTCATAACCGATAATAGTATCATTATTAATCCTAGTCAATCATTTTATGCACTTAATTGAACAGGAGCCCCCATGCACCCCCGCGAGACGATAAGAGAAACATTTGTTGCTTTGATAAAGGCAGCAAAGACGGCAGCTGGTGACAATGTTTTCAATATGCGTGACTTCAATTTATTTATTGAAGCAATGCCAGCTATTAATATCTCAACACAAAGTGAAACCATTGAAGATGGACATGATTTTGGCTTAAGGCGGCGTGTTTTAACGCTAGATGTTGAATGTTATGCGACATGTGAAGATGGAGCGCGTTTTGTTGACCAATTAGCATGGGAAGTTGAGGAGGTTTTCTACGCTAATCCCAATCTCAATAACACCGTTGAGACATGCCGCCTGCAAAATATTGCTTTTGCCTTTGGTGATAATGGCGCTCTAGCACTCCACGGTGCAATTTTAACCTTTGAAGTCATTTATGTGACAAATATCCCCAACATGAATGAAGAAGAAGGCAGTGTAACAGCAAGAATCGTTGAACCTTTCTTAAGCTTTGAACCAGAAACAGGCGTGAGAAATAAAGATAAATACCATAAAATCGAGGTTACTCATGTTAGAGCGACGCGATAAAGAAATCACAGATCTAAAGAGACGTGTGGCAAATATGGTTGTGGTGGGTAAGATTAGCCATGTCGACCATAAAAACGCACGCTATCGGATAAAAAGTGGCAATCTTGTCAGTGACTGGATTCCAGACACACAAGCCCGCGCCGGTAAAACACGTTCTTATGAAGGACGCGATGTTGGAGAGCAAGTGATTGTTGTTTCATCATCAGGGGATTTATCGCAAGGGATGATTGTTGGTTCCATTCATACAGATGCTAATCAAGCAGCCGATAAGGGCAGCATTCACCGAACGATATACCCTGATGGAACCAGCCTTGAATATGATGATGAACAAAACACTTATGGAATTCACATCAAATCAGGCGGAAAGTTTCTTCTCACGATTGCTGATGGTGTGTCACTAAAAGGTGAAGGTGGTAAGCTAGAGCTTACAGCGCCAGAAGGCATAAAGATTGTTTCAGAAAGCGATATAAATTTAAACGCAAAAGGCAACATCTCTTTGAAGGCAGGTGGTGGCATTTCACTGAATTCGAATGATAGTCTCTCTCTTTATTCTGGGAATAATGTTTCCATTCATTCAAGTGGACTAAAGCATAACGGCACCAATGTAGGAGCAACACATGTTCATGGCGGTGTTACTTCTGGTGGCTCTATGACAGGAGGTCCCAATTGAACAGTGGAATGGACCGTACAACAGGCAAACCATTGGTTGGCATAGAGCATTTGCGGCAATCGATTATTGATATCTTATCAACACGCATTGGCACACGGGTGATGCGACGTGATTATGGTTCACGCATTGCTGAACTCATTGATGCACCAGTGAATAATGCTTTTGCCGTTGCCCTTTATGCCGCCGTTACCGAGGCTTTGGACAAGTGGGAACCGCGTTTTAAGCTGAAAAAGATTGATTTTAAAATGCTTGGAGCCAGACAAGTTTCTCTGTCTTTTGAAGGACTTTATTTGCCATCAGGCAAGCCCATTACCATGGAAGGATTATTGATAAAATGAATGGAGTGCTTGCAAAACCAGAAATCATCACGGAACTTTCTTTTGAAGAAATACGGGCAGCGGCTCTTGCCCATTTAAAAGAGCTTTTGCCTCATTATACATTTTTAGAAAGTGATCCGGCAGTAAAAGTCATAGAGGCTTTTAGCTATCGAGAGTTGCTTTTAAGACAGCGTATTAACGAAGCGGCACGCAACAACATTCTTGATTTTGCAACCGGTGAATCTCTTGATGCTTTGGGAAACTGGCATGGTCTTGCCCGCATGGAGGGTGAAAGTGACGAGAGATATCGTGAACGCATACAGCTTCATGCCCGTGGAGGAAACGGAAGTGGAACAGAACCCTATTACAAGCTTATCGCCTTAACAGCCGATAGTCGAGTGAAAGATGCGATTATCTATCGTAAAGGCAAAAACCCAACCATCTATGTTGCTCTTTTTGGCAACAATGAAGAAGGAACGGCATCTGAAGATCTCATACAAACAGTCTCAGAAGCTCTTCACAGAAAAAATATTATCATGACCAATGATACAATCATTGTTCACGCTGCTGTCAAAAAAGTGGTGGATTTAGAAGCCGATGTTTGGCTGTTACCAGAAACATCTTTGAAAATTCTTACAACAATGGAAACAAATTTAAGAACAGCATGGAGACAAGAACAAGCCATTGGTCGTGAATTAAGCCTCTCGTGGTGGATTTCAAAACTAATGATTTCTGGTGTCCAAAAAGTCATTGCCATTACCCCAACACAAGACAGTATGGTTTGTGATGAAGAAATTTTATCGATTGGAAAAATCACCTTAAACTTCAAAGGACGTGCCCGCTAATGGTTGGTTCCCTCCTTCCCACAAACGCGACAGAATTTGAAAAGCGCCTTGCCGATGCTTGCGATTTTCATCAAGATATTGATGGTTCTGTTTTGGGGATTTCACGCGCAAAACTGATCACACGCCCTCCCCGTTTCTTGCCGTGGTTGATTGAAGAATACGGGCTTGGTGAACTGACACCTTATGTTCCAAACCTCTATGATTTGATTGATCAAGGGCTTGCATGGCAACGCCTGCGCGGGTCTGTTATGGCAATAGAGATGGGGCTTGAATGGCTAGGGATTTCGGCACGCTTTCAACCCGCCTGGACGGGGCGAGCATGGTGGAATTC
>NZ_JBHIND010000072.1:0-1605 GCF_042194695.1 Bartonella sp. CM86QHHN | reverse complement strand
CAGCGCTTCTTTTGATAAGGGGACGCGAAATTCTGTTGTAGTATCACGCTTTCCTTTCATATTCTCAGCAGGTATGGTCCATATATCCCCATCAATTTGATCTTTATGAATATGACGTAAAGGGTTAGAGCGAACCCCTGTAAGGATAAGCAAGCGCAAAGCAAGATGTGTTATGTTTTGTGTTTTACAGAGGAACTGATAAAAAGCTGGTATATCTTTCCAATCCATTGCTGGTCTATTAGTGATCTTATGACGTTGTTTTCCTAAGAGAGCACGTGCTTTTTCTGTTGCTTGTAAATCAACATTCAAACCCAAGGCAGCCGCATGTTTGAGACAAAGATTAAGACGTATCAATGCTGCTTGGGCTGTTCCAGCTTTTGTATGCCAAATGGGGGCAAGGGTATTGCGTATCTCTGTTTGGGTAATCTCTGAAACGGGTAAACAGCCTAACTTGGGAAGAATATGAAGGCGTAAAGGTGTAAACCAATTTCCATTTTTACCGTCACCTTTTAATTCAGCTTTACGACTTTCAAAAGCATCTAAAGCAATATCTTTTAAATAATGGAGATTACTTATTGCCTCACGCTTTTGTTTATTACGTTCTTTAATAGGATCACGCCCTTCACGTAAAACAGCACGCCATTGCATTGCACATTCACGGGCTTGTTTTAAAGAAACATCTCTTAAAGCACCCAAGCCCATTTCACGGCGCCGCCCATGAATGGTAAAACGGTAAATCCATTGAGCACCTCCATCTTTACGCTTATGAAGTAACAAGCCGGCACCATCATTATATTTGCCAGCTCCCAATGTTGCGACAGCCCTTGCATTAAGACGGTTCATAAGAGCCATTTTTAGTCCTTTCTTATACAAATTTTATCCACACACTCATCCCACTTGTTATGTACAAATGAGTGGTTTTGATTGATTCAACATAAACAGATTTGAAATGAGAGAATCCTACGTTATTCGAGACTCTCATTCAACATACAAAACAGTGAATTATCATTATAAATCAATGTCTTGTAGAGGCATATAGAGACACGGCATGTATCTGGACGATTGGTTATGGTCACACCAGCAATGCGGGTCACCCCCTTGTCAAAAAAGGCATGCGGATCACACAAGAGCAAGCAGAAGAAATCCTTTGTGAAGACTTAAAGCAATTTGAGCAGACAGTCGAGGAATCGGTCNGCATTGGTCTCATTTTGCTATAATGTAGGAACAGCTGCTTTTCGCAAGTCAACCTTGTTGAAGAAGCTTAATCAAGGGGATTATGAAGCCGTACCCTTAGAATTACAGAAATGGAATAAGGTCGGTGGGAAGCCTCTTGCGGGTTTAGCCAACCGTCGAGCAGCAGAAGCGGGATTATGGGTAAAAGGGGCTTATGTTTCTTCGAATTATCAAAGGGTAGAAACGAAAACGGCAACCGGACTTCTTAAAATAGAAGCACTTGCCCCGATTATAGGGTCTTGTTCAGGTTTTGGCGGCTTGTTAGCAGGCAATGGTCCGGTGCAATGGGCTTTAGCAGGCATCATGGTTTTAGCGGCTGTAACGGGCATAGTGATTGTTGCCAAGCGGTTTGGGGAGCAACGCTTATGATTT
>NZ_JBHIND010000083.1:0-23800 GCF_042194695.1 Bartonella sp. CM86QHHN | reverse complement strand
ATGGCACCAACTCGCATAGCCTGTATTTTTAGCCTCAAGCCGATTATCTGGATTATAAATAAGACGTGAAGCCATTGTATGGGGGTCCCCAGAGCCATTATTCCATCCGAAAAAAATCGTATCAAAACCACGCGCATAAAATTTTGAAAACAACTGCGTACCTACAAAACGTTCAATTTTAAAACGTACTCCAACTTTTTTTGCATTGTCTTGGAGAGACTGAGCAATAGGCAAAGCAAAAGGATAAGGAGAGGCACCGGCAAAAATACTGGCCTCAAAACCATCCGGATAACCGGCTTCCGTTAAAAGTTGCTTTGCTTTTTGGAGATCAAGTTTAAAGGGTTGTCCCTCTTTTTCATCCAAAGCTCCAAGATTACCAAGAGGAATAAAACTTGCACGTGGAATACCAACATCTTTGAGAAGAGTCTTACCGAGTCCTTCATAGTCAATAAGATAGCGCATCGCCAAACGCACTTTTTCATTGGCAAAAATAGGGTTTGTCGCATTAAATCCCCATATGATCATGGAGGGCGCCAACACTTTTTCAACTTTAATATCCGTTGTTGCTTGGAGATCTGCCAAATCCTCTGGCATCAGATTACGTGCAACATCGATATCATGTTTTTCCAATAATAAACGTTGCGTTCCAGGCTCCGCGACATGGCGAATTAAAATCTTCTTCAATTTAGGCGCCTCCCCCCAATAATTGGAGCTTGCACGCAACAAAATTCCTTCTCCAGGGCGCCAACTCTCTAGCTGATAAGGACCAACGCAAGCAGAATGGCTTGCCAAATACCGGTTTCCCATATCGCCATCTTGTTCGTTTTTCATGAGTGTCTCACGATCAAGCAAGGCAGTAGTGCGATTAGTGGAAATATTGCTAAGAATGAGCTCTGCTGGATAAGGTTTATCAAATTTCATCACCACCGTTTTGTCATCCGGTGCTTGAAAAGCCTCATCAACGTTTTGTTCTGTAATCCCATATTCATTAAATGTTGCTGCATTAGACAATTTCAATTTGACAACCCGCTTCATACCCCAAACAAGATCATTGGCATTTGCAGGACGACCATCATAAAACTTTAAACCATCACGCAAGTGAAAAGTAATCACCGTACTCTGATCATCACTTGAAACATCCCAACTCTTCGCTAACGAGGGAACCATTTTAGCCGCATCATCTGTAGCAGAAACGACTAAATTATCACAAATATTGTTAACCACTTCAATTCCATAACGGTCATTGAGTTGTGCAGGGTCAAATGTATTTATTGGATCGAGATTCCAAGCCATCACAAGCGTATCGGCGGGTGTTTTTGCTGAAACTTGTTGCACAAACATCCCCATTGCAAGAACAGCAGAAACAAAAGAACTGCCCTTTTTCAATATTTTTCTTTTCACGTTCATAGAATTTTCCTTTTAACGTTTATTGTATAAATTCTCCATGCAGCAAAACGTGCTTAATTTAAGTTTAGACGAACGATAGGCTCCTAAAGACCAAACTTTAAAATCTTCAAGAACAAGCACCTCTTGCCAATGACTCCTCTTGTCTACACTTATAAGCCAAACTAAAACATACAAAGGAAAACACTCTAATATACAATGAATGCTCACCAACAACAGAGCTTAATCACGATATCATAACGCCTACTATTGAAGACTATAAAACCTGTATTTTTTCTATCTTGTTAAGCAAGCTTGTCTCGTATTTCTTCCGGCGTTTTCTATACCATCAAAGCACTACCCCTTTTAGCTCAAGTACCTTAATAACAACGAGCCTTCATAACAATTTGACGATTTGATAAAACAGAAAAATTCGTTAGTTTGCCAAATGCAACGACTTTTATTCCTTCTTCAAAAGAAAATTTAATTTTTTCATCACTCCCCGTAAAATAACACCCTCCAAATGACATCTCATCATCTTTCAAAGCAAAAGAAAATATAAACACCATAAAAAACTGATATCCCTTGTGTACCCCCATAACAAAACTTTCCTTCAACATCGCAAAACCTTTGCACCTTTAGCACCACTAAATTCCGCGATATTTGTTACACTTCGTTTCTTTATGTTATACTCAGTTTTTTAACAAATAAATTGACCACTTTCTAATTCAGAAAAATTGAAATATCGATCTTAACATCCACTTAAATACACCTCTAATGAGAATGAAAAATATCTTTAAACGAATGTCTTGAAAAGACATTCAACAATATATCACGCATTACCTATGATCTTCGGCGCATTGCAAAGCTTAAAATTTATACAATACGCCGAATATATCATGACGATGCCCTTTATCTATTGACATGACGATGCCCTTTATCTATTGAACAGCATTGAAGACACTCTTATTTTTCAATTTTACTATAAAAAATATGTGGCGCACTATTCCAAACCCACTTTTTGATATCAGGCGTCATCGCGATAACAGTATATTTCTGAAAGATAAACGCATAAGGTCCTTTTTGCATCAATTCACGTTGTAAATCAGCATAGAGTTGTGCCCGTTTTTGCGGATCTTTTTGAAACAATGCATCCTGAACCTTTTGATTCATCGTTTCATCCAAATACCCATATTGCCAACTAGGATAGGCGGTATTTTTTGCCTCAAGCCGATTATCTGGATTATAAACAAGACGTGAAGCCATAGTATGAGGATCCGCAGAATCATTATTCCATCCGACAAAAATCGTATCAAAAGCCCGTGCATAAAGTTTAGAAAACAACTGTGTACCGGCCATCCGTTCAATTTTAAGACGTACCCCCGCCTTTGCGGCACTATCTTGGAGTGACTGAGCAAGCAACACCCTATAAGGAGCATTTGATACGAGAAAATTTGCCTCAAACCCATTCGGATAACCAGCTTCTGCTAAAAGCTGCTTGGCTTTTGCAATATCAAGTTTAAAGGGTTGCCCTTCTTTTTCATCTAAAGCCCCAAAGTTGCCAAGAGGAATAAAACTGGCCCGTGGAACACCAACACCTTTGAGAAGCTTCTTGCCAAGACCTTCATAATCTATGAGATAACGCATCGCCAAACGTACTTTTTCCTTAGCAAAAATAGGATTTGTCATGTTAAATCCCCAGTACATCATAGATGGTTCTAACACTTCTTCGATTTTAACATCTGTTGTTTTTTGCAGATCTGCAAGATCTTCAGGGGTCAAATCACGAGCAACATCAATATCGTGCTTTTGCAACAACAAACGTTGTGTTCCGGGCTCTGCAACATGGCGAATTAAAATCTGCTTCAGTTTAGGCGCTTGTCCCCAATAGTGAGAGCTTGCACGCAACAAAAGAGCTTCTCCAGAGCGCCAACTTTTTAACTGATAAGGACCAACACAAGCAGCATGACTTTTCAAATACTGATTTCCAAAATCGCCATCTTTTTCATGCTTCATAATCGTCTTACGATCAAGCAAAGCTGTTGCCGGACTTGCAACAATATTATTAAGAATGAGCTCTGCTGGATAAGGCTTATCAAATTTCATCACCACTGTTTTCTTATCTGGGGCTTGCAAAGCATCATCAACATTTTGCTCTGTAATTCCATATTCATTAAAAATTGCCGCATTACCCATCTTCAATTTGACAATCCGCTTCATACTCCAAAGAAGATCATTGGCATTGGCTGATCGACCATCATTAAACTTCAAACCATCACGTAAATGAAAAGTAATCACCGTACTGTGATCATCACCTGAAACATCCCAATGTGTTGCTAAAGCGGGAACCATTTTAGCAGGATCATTTGTCGCAGTACTGACCAAATTATCACAAACATTGCGAACAATTTCACTTCCATAAACATCATTAAGTTGTGCGGGATCAAATGTACTAATTGCATCAAGATTCCAAGCCATCACAAGGGTATCAGCGGGTGTTTTTGCTGAAACTTGTTGTGCAACCATCGCCAAAGCTATAAAAGCAGAAACAAGAGAGCTGCTATTTTGTAATATTTTTTTCTTCAAGTTCATAGACTTTTCCTTTTAAAGTTTACTATATAAATTTCCCACACAACAAGCACATGCTTAATAATAAGGTTAGATGATCCATAAGCGCCTCAAACAAAGTATTATTAAAACCTTCAAACAACACCACTTACCAACCACGGACTTCTACCCATGGCTATAAGCCAAGACAAACCAAAACATGCAACAACAAACACTCTGACATACAATGAATGCTCCCCCCATAACAGAGCCTATTCATGATGTCATAACGCCTACGATTGAAGACTATAAAACCACTATTTTCTCTCTTTTGTCGGGTAAGCTTGTCTCTTCTTTCCTCTCGCCTTTTTATGCCATCAAAAGACTCTTCTTTGTTAGCTTAAGCGCCTTAATAACAAAGAGCTCTACTAACAATTTGACATTTTAACAAAACAGGAAAATTCACCCATCAACCGACATGACCTCCTCCCCCTACAAGAGGAATTTTGAATTTTTCCATAATCCTCTGCCAAATAACAGCTTTTAAATTATATTTTATTTCTAAATAAAAGGAGCATAGGCTCCCCCTGATATTCCTTTACGCACCCACACATAACAAAACTTTTTTCCACATCGTATTTTTAATATCTTTGCTCCTTTAACAACACTCAATTCATTGCTTACATTTTTTCAGAAAAAAAGATCTTTTCAATGCACTAAGGTTGAAATATCTAAATATAATACCTATATAAGCATACCCTTATTAGAATAGATAGTCTTTTTTTAAGTAAACTGTCTTGAAATATTATTTCTATACACGACAATAATAAGTTCGTTACAAAATCTTCAATATACTAGAACTCTCACTCTGATAAGAAATGCTGAAACGTTATAAAATTTCTCTACAAATTCTCGAGACGAAAGGATATCCCTTCATTTAATAAAAGAAGCGCCATGAAAATATCGCAAAAAATGCAATAAAACATGTGTATATTTTAAAGCACTGATATTACACCAGTACTAAGATGATGTGCTCCCAAAAAGTAAGAAAAAATAAAAAATCTTTCTCCTTTATGACAATGACATCACTGTACTATGATGATACAATAAAAAACAAGATATTCGAAAGTATATTAAAATGAACCGAAAGAAAAAATTGTCAGATTCTTTTCGTGCTTTTCTTGGGGGCACATTAAGCCATGTTAGTTTAAAATTGCTCATCCTTTCATTTTTTATTGGCATCGGAATGAATTTTTTGGGATGGACACCCAAAAATCTCATACAGAAAATTATAGATTTTTTTCAATCTCTATGGGCAACAGGATTTATAACGCTTACAAACTTCTTTCATATCACCATGACGGGAGCGATTATTGTTGTACCTATTTTTCTTATCTTACGCATTTTTCATAAAAAATAAAACCCTCAACATTTTCCTTGTGCTAGTCTTTTCGAAAAATCAAACGACATAAAAATCCTGTGGTAACAGCAATGATCACCGCAACAATAGCATATAAGAAACGATACTTATGTGCTGCGTAAAAAATTGTATAAGCGATATGTGCTTTAACAATTTCAAGAGTCGTTGTTGTACTATCAATAAACTGACCATCACGAAAAAGATAAGCACGAACTTTATAATGTCCAACTGGGATATTTGCTGGCAAACGAAAATGCGCTGTGAAAAGTGTGTCAGAACCAAAACGAACCCCACCCACTTCCTCATAATAAAGGCTTTTAGCTTTTTGCAATTTTATAAGTTCATCGCGAAAGATTTGTATTTTTTTCTGATCTTGTTCATCCGTCTGCAATGGCAAATAGAGTAATCCTAACCCTAAGCGTTTATAATCTTCAATGCTCGTAATATCGTCAATTTCACGTGTTGTGACCATAGAGTAAAAAAGAGGAACCTTTTTAAAAATAAGAGAATCTGTATTGACCCATACACCGGCATTGCGTTTTTTTTCTCGCATCACCATTGTCCGATCTTGTCCCTCCAAGCTTACAACAATATCATAACGGTTCTGTCGAGAATATAACGGATCAATATTTTCCAAAACACCAGCAATATAAAGATCACGACCAGCAAAATTTGCATCCACAGTAATCGTATTCGTTGTTACGATAATTTGGACAGTTTCGTGGTCAACTTGATCAATGAATGTAGCTGGCGTCCCAACATGTGACCATGTAGAAAAAGAAATAAAACAAAAGCAACCTGTAATGATGTATAAAGAAAATAATCTACCCATTTTTATCTCATAAGAATATCCAGAGAGAAAAGATTATCAGGGCGTATAAATAATTGAAAAGCAAGACGCATACACACAATCAACACTAAAAATGCAAGTGCCATACGCAATTGTTCAGCCTTTAACTTCCGTCCAACCCGTGTTCCATATTGCGCACCAATACTTCCTCCAAGCATTAACAAAAAAGCCAAGACAATATCAACGGACTGATTAGTCATACTTTGCAAAACTGTCGTGAAAGAAGACACAAATGTAATCTGAAAAAGTGAAGTCCCAATCACCACACTGGTTGGAACACGCAGAAGATAAATCAATGCTGGTATCATAAAGAACCCCCCACCAATTCCCATAATAGAAGACAACAACCCCACAATGAGACCAATCCCTAAAACTGGAATAATGCTAACATATATCATAGATGTCCGAAAACGCATTTTTAAGGGTAAGCGATGAATCCAATTATGTCGACCAGCAAGACGAATATTGGCTTTTCCTTCCTTACGCTTGCGCATCATATCATACCAACTTTCAACGATCATCAAGCTTCCTACACTTCCAAGAAGAATCACATAAAGAAGAGAAATCATTAAGTCTAATTGACCTAACTTTTTCAAAACAGAGAAAACCTGAATCCCGATTAAAGAACCAATCCCTCCTCCAATCGCCAAAAGAATACCAAGTTTAATATCGAGCGTACGTCTTCTAAAATGTGTAATTGCTCCTGTTACAGATGAAGCAATCATCTGGTTAGCACCTGTTCCAACAGCAATAGCAGGAGGAATATTATAAAAAATCAATAACGGCGTGATGAGAAACCCACCACCGATTCCAAAAAGTCCTGAAAAAAAACCAGCAACGACTCCCATACCAATCAAGATCAGCATATTGAGTGACATTTCAGCAATTGGTAAATAAATACTCACTTACAGAACCTTCAAGATAATTTGAGGTTTTTTTACAATTAGAGAATCCTTCTCCAATTATCCTCTTTTCCAATAATCTCTGTTGCGTGTTTAAAAGGATAATTTTAGTTGCTATAGCTTCCGCACAAACATGAATGCGCAATACATTTCACATCTATTAACATCAACATCATAAAAATTAAAAAAAACGAGCTCCTTTTAAAAAGCTATAAAAACATAACGTTATCGCTACCACAAATGCAACGGTTAAAAAACAAAGAACACCTTTTTTTACCAAATAAGATAAAAACGAGACATGTTCCCGAGACTGCGTCCTTAAAGAAGAAAAATCATTCTCAATGCAATGATTAGATGCCTGAGCACCCATCATACCTTTTTCTTCTATCACAGCATGCTTCACTACTCCCTCAACCTTTTTAAAAGAAGATTTCAGAGCATCACTGGGCAAAGGGCTTCTATTTTCTTGCTGCAACGTATTTTCAACATTTGTTTTGAGTGAAATTATGCTGTTTTCTTTCGAAAAATTTTGCACCTTTTGAAGTAATAAGTGTTCTTGATTTCCCTCACATTCCATGTGAGCAAGTTTTTGTACAACAGAATCAGGTGATTTTGAACGAGACACCCGTCGTGTTACCGCTGCTTCTTCTAAGCTTTTTTTTTCACTCTGCAAACTTTGAACAATTGTTTTAATCTGCTCTAAAGACTGGAAAAGCTTTTTTTCTCTTTGACGACGTATATAATGTTCAGCCAAAATGGCCCGACTAATATCATCTAAGTAAGATTTAAAATGCTCTTCTACCGAATTCTGCTGCATTAAAGAACGAGGCGGATGCTTCATTTGCATTTGCGCATAAACGGTGCGTAATTTTTGAGCAATATCCGACATCGTTACTTCTACAGAAGTATCCATTCTCTCTTTCTGTTCAACAAAAGAAAAGACTTTATCGTTCCTAACCTGTTTGGTCGCCTGGTCGATCGTATGACCCTTCGTATTCACAAACGCCTACCCCTCATTAACCTTTTTGAAAAGAATCGCAACAAATGATGAGAAAGTGTGCTCTATTTTAGTAAATAGAGCTTTAAGAACTTCCAAAAACTTTTTTGTTAGAAATATTTTCCCCAATCTTTATCTAAAATATTTGAAAGAAAGATCTTTAATTTTTCTGTCTTCAAGATTTGAAGAGCAAAATCATTCCCCCATTTTTATCTTTTTCACTTAATTTTTCATTGCATAAAGGACCTATTGCACCATCATAAACAAAGCATAAGAAACTAAAAAAGAATATTCTCACAAGACAGTTTGATTTTTTTACTTTTTATTCAAGCAAATAAGGCAATTATGGCAATGCAAAAATATGAAGATTGAAAATGACGACGAGAAAGTACAAGTAAACATAAAAAAGCTTATACGAAAGAGAACACAAGTTATAAATTGAGACTTCATTCTAAACAATTTGGTTTCTTATGAGTATTGCTATAAACTTGTAACATACAAACAAAGAGGATCATTATGAAGATAATTGTCGCTGTCAAACGTGTTGTTGATTATAACATCAAGATACGCGTCAAACCGGATAGTACAGGCGTTGATCTGTCTCACGTAAAAATGTCTATGAATCCTTTTGATGAGATAGCCGTGGAGGAGGCCATTCGCCAAAAAGAATCCGGTAAAATTTCAGAAGTTCTTCTTGTTTCAATTGGCCCAGAAGCAGCTCAAGAAACTCTACGAACAGGACTTGCAATGGGAGCTGATCGCGCACTTCTTGTCACAACGGATCAAACACTTGAACCCTTAGCAATTGCTAAGATTCTCAAAACCATTGTTGATGAAGAAAAACCCGACATGGTCTTTTTAGGAAAACAAGCAATTGATGACGATAGCAACCAAACAGGACAAATGCTCGCTGCTCTTCTTGGGTGGGGACAAGCAACTTTTGCCTCACATCTTAACATAGAAAATGGGCATGCTACAGTTACTCGTGAAGTTGATAATGGAACACAAACCCTTTGTCTTCCCCTTCCCATGGTTATGACCGCCGATCTACGGCTCAATGAACCGCGTTACACCTCTCTCCCCAATATCATGAAAGCAAAAAAGAAAATCATTGAACAAAAATCTCTTACTGATCTTGGCGTCGATACGAAAGCACGCTTAATAATTTTAAGCGTTGAAGAGCCAAAACCCCGTCAATCCGGTATAAAAGTGGCAAATGTAGTAGAACTTGTCAGAGCCTTAAAACAGAAGAACTGCATTTAATATTCTCACCACTAGAGTAAAAGCAACACTCACATAAAAGGGCAAAAACTTATGGCAATTCTTTTATTGGCCGATCATAATACAGAAGAAACAGCAAAAGCACTCACCGCTGCACGCGTACTCAGTAATGATATCGATATTCTGATTTGCGGAGAAAAAATTCAAACGATAGCGGAAAATAGTGCTAAACTTAATGGTGTGCGGCAAGTTCTTATTGCAAAAGCAGACTATTTAGCCCATCAACTTGCCGAGCCTATGTCAGATACAATTCTCATGTTAGCAAAGGATTATGATGTGATCATGGCAGCATCCAGCAGTACTGGGAAAAATGTGATGCCGCGCGTAGCAGCTCTTCTTGATCTTATGCAAATTTCAGATATTACCGCCATTCTTTCACCCAATACCTTCAAACGACCAATTTATGCAGGCAATGCATTTGAAACTGTACGCACCAATGATTATAAAAAGATTATAACAGTTCGCACCGCTTCTTTCACCCCAACGCCTTCCCAAAATAATTCTGCTCCCATTAAAACAATAACACCAGCTCCCAATCCAAATCTTTCTTCTTTCGTAAAAGCAGAGACAAACAAAAGTGATCGTCCTGAGCTCACCTCAGCACGTGTTATTATATCAGGCGGGCGTGGTCTTGGTTCTCAAGAGAAATTTATGGCCCTGCTTCTTCCTCTTGCAAACAAATTAAATGCTGCTTTAGGTGCCAGCCGCGCAGCAGTGGATGCAGGCTATGCTCCCAATGATTGGCAAATTGGACAAACAGGAAAAGTCGTTGCCCCTGAACTCTATATCGCCGTTGGCATTTCCGGTGCAATCCAGCATGTAGCCGGTATAATGGATGCACAAATTATTGTTGCCATTAATAAAGATGAAGAAGCTCCCATCATGCAAATTGCCGATTACACCCTTGTAGGTGATCTCCACCAAATTATTCCAGAATTGGAGAAAGCTTTATAAGCCATGAAAGCACCTCTGCATGACCAACGTGAAAGTATGGAGTTTGACATAGTCATTGTCGGAGCAGGACCTGCAGGGCTTTCTGCCGCAATTCGTTTTAAACAAATTAATCCTGAGCTTTCTGTCACAATTGTTGAAAAAGGAACCGAAGTTGGTGCACATATTCTCTCTGGCGCAGTTGTTGACCCCATTGGTATCGACACACTCTTACCAGAATGGCGAAATGATAACGACCATCCCTTCACAACCCCTGTCACACAAGACCAATTTTTTTTTCTAAAGCCTCAAAAGTCCACAGTATTTCCCAATATTTTGCACCCTAAAATCTTATCAAATAACGGATGTTATATCGTTTCGCTTGGGAGCGTCTGCCGCTGGCTAAGCAAAAAAGCTGAAGCGTTGGGTGTTGAAATCTATCCTGGTTTTGCAGCAACAGAACCCATCATCCAAAAAGATAACGGAGCTATCATTGGTGTTCTCACCGGTGATATGGGGCTTAACAAAGATGGAACCCCTGGAAAAAATTATATGCCTGGGATGGCTTTATTAGCAAAATATACTCTGATTGCGGAAGGAGCACGCGGCTCAATTGCAAAACAACTGATACAACATTTTAATCTTAGCAAAAATCGAGAACCACAAAAATTTGGTCTTGGTCTCAAGGAGCTCTGGGAAATTGCCCCCAACAAACACCAACGCGGTTTAGTACAACATTTCACTGGTTGGCCCCTAGACAATAATACCGGTGGCGGTGGCTTTATTTATCACCAAGAAAACAATATCATTTCTGTCGGTTTTGTTGTGCACTTAGATTACAAAAATCCTTATCTTTCTCCCTTTGAAGAATTTCAACGTTTTAAAACACATCCAAAACTCTATAAAATCTTTAAAGGCGCAAAACGTCTTTCCTATGGTGCACGTGTTATCAGCGAAGGAGGTTGGCAATCTGTACCAAAACTCACCTTTCCTGGTGGGGCACTTATTGGCTGCTCTGCTGGATTTGTCAATGTTCCTCGTATCAAAGGATCACACAATGCCATCTTATCTGGCATATTAGCTGCCGATAAAATCGCTACCGCTCTTGCACAAGGGCGTGCCCATGATGAGGTTAAAGAAATCGAAGAACAATGGCGAAAAGGGCTCATTGGCAAAGATCTTTATAAAGTGCGAAACGCCAAACCGCTCTGGGCAAAATATGGGACAAAATATGGAATTAAACTTGCTGGTTTTGATATGTGGTGGCAACAACTGTTCGGATTTTCCTTATTTAAAACACTCTCCCACGGAAAAGAAGATTATGCATGCCTTGAACCAGCAGAAAAATTTCAACCCATTGCTTACCCAAAACCAGATGGCGTTGTAACCTTTGATCGCCTTTCAAGTGTTGCCCTTTCCAATACGCATCATGAAGAAAATCAACCTTGCCATTTAAAAATAGCCTCATTAAAAAAGCAAAAGGAGTCTGAATATGCAATCTACGGAGGACCTTCCACAAACTATTGCCCCGCCGCTGTCTACGAGTGGCTAGAGGATAATGATCATCTGACTTATGTGATCAACGCTTCAAATTGTATACATTGTAAAACGTGTGACATCAAAGACCCAAACCAAAATATCACTTGGATCTGTCCACAAGGCAATGAGGGGCCCTTCTATCCCAATATGTAATTTTCCAATGTATAATCATTGTTCATTTTCCTAAAATTGAAATATACAAAACGCAATGGATAAAAATATTTCCCTCAGATCAGAAATCTATCAATTACCTTCCTGCATACGTTCTTTCACAATGTAAAAAGAACTCTATTCTCATATAAAATACTCTCCCTACCGCATGACTTTTTTCAATAAAAAAACATAACATATTTTTATCAAAAATTTTTTATCTAAATGACAAAACAATAATGAATATATTCTTGACAATTCTGCGATAAAGAAACAGCCGCGGTTCTCGAAAATCTGAAGGAAAATAAGCCCGTTCTACTTTACCCCCTCTCCCATATGATCCAAAATGCTTTTAGCCCTCTCATAAGAAACATCAATCGTTTTAACTAGCCAAGAGCCCCCCCCTGAAGATGCGCTTCACATTTATTTTTTCTCCTACACTTTGCCAAGTAATGCTCACTCAAGAAAACCACGAATGAATGTAGAAAAAACATTGTGAGATAAAGAGATAAAGAGCATGCTTGTTCAAGCCCTTTTTATGTTTCTAATGATAATGACACGAAAAAATCTTACATTAACCTTTTATTTTTGCATTAAAGATAATCGCCTTGCATCTAACCTTTACCAATATACTGCAATGAATGTGTACAAATACCGTAAGAATAAGCAGATGCCAAGCCATGGAGACTATCGCTATTAGCAAAACACCTGATAAAAACAAAATAGCTTTCATGACCACTCTATGACGCGTTTTATAGAGTTGTTTTTTTTAAAGCTTGTGCTTTCGCTATTGCTTGTAAATCAACATCCAAATTGAACACAAGTGGTATATTTAAAAGAAAGATTAAGGTGAATGAAAGCTCTGCACGCCGTTCCAGCTTTTGTAGCTAGAGCAAAAATATTGCATATTCTATTTGAGTAATCTCTGAAACGAAAATACAGCTTCATTTAGCAAGAACATCAAATCTGAAAGGAAAAAACTGTTTTCCTCTTTACTATCATCTGTCCATTCGGTTTTAAAACTTTCAAAAGCATCACAATATCCTCTAAAAAGAAGAGATAACGTATTGTCCCCGCTTTTATTACTTACGTTTTTTTATGGGAGCATATCCTTCAGAAAAAATAAGGTATCCAAAATTAAAGCAGACTTGTGTTGTTCAGTCATGGGCTTGTTTTTAAGAGATAGCTCTCATATCAAACAATAATTTTGCGACACTATCCGAAAAAGGTATAACGCAATCCTGTGAACGAACAGTTCCATATTTATGAAATAAAAAGTACAAGCTAACAGCATTATTTTCTCTGCGATCTCCAATGAGGCGATAATCTTTGTTTTAAGGAGGTTTCAAGATGCACAAAAATGATTTTGATTAATTGACTATAAGAAGAGCTGAGATAATGTTACGATATTTAAAGCTCCTAATTAATAGGCAAAATAATAAATTTTCTATTATAAATCAAATGTTTAAGATA
This sequence comes from Bartonella sp. CM86QHHN, assembly GCF_042194695.1. Taxonomy (NCBI): domain Bacteria; kingdom Pseudomonadati; phylum Pseudomonadota; class Alphaproteobacteria; order Hyphomicrobiales; family Bartonellaceae; genus Bartonella; species Bartonella sp. CM86QHHN. The sequence continues at coordinate 10,328 of NZ_JBHIND010000083.1, read as the reverse complement.
AAATTTAGCCTTAAACTTTTCTAAGGTACTCATTATACTGTATACTGTTAAAGCTGTAGAGAATATGAAAAAATAAAGTATTTTGCTGATAAGAGCTTATATTTGATCAAGTCAGCTGCCAGTTAACTGTATGTGTTTCAAAAGGGGCTGTTTACATTTGCTCAGAAAAACAGTTTGGATATCAATAGAATATTTGAAAAATCGGCGTTATGGAAATAATCTAAAAAGCTTAGCTTTTAAAAGAGCACAAACAAGCATGAGATTATAACATTGGGTAAAATTGTTTTTTGGTTCTCGAAGGAAAAACTTTATAGAAAATCATGGGGTAGATAGAATATTGGTTACATTTGGAATTTGTTTTACTGGAAAAAATAACGCGGATCAAAATAGATAATAATGTTAAATTAAGATATTAAATATGAAATTATCTTATTGTAGTGTAATCGATTATTCGAATAAGGTAAGCCTTTGTAATGATAAAAAATGTGCTGGTAAAAAATGAGCTAAAATGGCTTATGAGTATGGATAAAAATCTTGTGGTGAGGAGAATTTAATGAAAAGAAAAGAGCATGTGTGAAAAAGCATATTTTATAGGTGCGCATGCTTATTCTGCACCCGTTATAGAATCAGGGCTTTATCTTGTGGCAACACCTATCGGAAATCTTGCAGATATTACGCTTCGTGCTTTGCAAGTACTTGCAGGAATTGATATTTTAGCGTGTGAGGATACGCGAGTAACACGTGTTTTGTTGGAACGTTACGGTATTCAAAAAAAACCTTTTCTCTATCATGAATATAATGCGCAAAAAGCGGGTCCGAAGCTCTTAGCGGCTTTAGCAGAAAACAAAACAGTAGCACTTGTTTCAGATGCCGGAACACCACTTATTTCTGATCCTGGATTTCGATTGGTGGAAGAGGCCCGTAAAGCTGGTCATAAAATTATTCCTATTCCTGGAGCATCCGCTCTTTTAGCCGCTCTTATACCGACAGGGCTTCCTACTGATAGCTTTTTTTTTGCAGGTTTTTTGAGTGCACGAAAGCTACAGCGCCGAAAACGGTTGGAACAATTAAAAGAGATTCCAGCAACTTTGATTTTTTATGAATCACCGCATCGTCTTGTTGAAACTTTACAGGATATGGTCACTCTTTTTTCGGCTGATCGACCTGCTGCCATTTGTCGTGAATTAACAAAAAAGTTTGAAACAGTAGATGTTTCCAATTTGGGAAATTTGTTAGAAAATTACAGAAAACAAGCACATATTCGTGGGGAAATTGTTGTCCTTGTTGGAGAATCATCTTCTTCTTTAAATGTGATAAGTGATCAAGAAATTGATGAAATGCTATTAGAACGCGCACGGACACATTCTGCTGCTCAAGCGGCAGCTTTTGTTGCAAAAAAAACCGGTTTTAAAAAGCAGGAACTTTTTCAGCGATTAATCTTTTTAAAAAATGCGTAAAATGATACAAAAAAAACGCAGACAAAAGTCTTTTTATCGAGGGGTTCGTGCAGAAAAATTGGCAGCTTTGTGGCTACGTTGCAAAGGGTTTCACATTGCCGAAAGGCGTTTTAAAACAAAATGTGGAGAAATTGATTTAATTGCACGACGCGGAAATCTTGTGTTAATCGTTGAAGTTAAAGCACGTTCAACGTTGGCTGAAGCAATGGAAGCGGTTTCCCGAATGAATGAAAAGCGAATTGAGGCAGCTGCCGATATTTGGCTCGCACGGCAAAAAGATTATGCCCTTTTGTCTGTACGCTTTGATTTAATTGCAATTTTACCTTGGCGTTGGCCACAGCATATCCCTGCATTTTTTACATCTGATCAATAAACGGCACCCCCCGTTTTAACCATATTCAATAAAAAACATTTCGTTTTTATGTGCATATGCGTTAAAAAGTGTGTAATAATTGAGCGCTATAAGGAGCGAAATATGGATGATTATGAAAAGTTTGCAACAGGTTTGCTCATCATTTTTGGAGCGCTAATTATTGGTGGTTTAATGGCAATGCATATTGTGCTTATGAATAAACCAGGTTTTTTATTTGCATTAGCCGCAGCTGTTGTTGGTTGGTTTTCTGCTTTTGCCGTTCTCTTTGACAAGCCCAAAATCTATTTGGTTTTGATTATTCTTGCTATGTTATGTGTTGCTTCTTCAATTAGCGTTTATGTTAGTTAAAACACCTGAGATGTTGATTGAAATTCCTTTTAAAATATGAAACTGAGAAATAGATAATGAGACTTGGCTTTTTGGGAACGGGTACAATCAGTGCTTCAATGGTGAATGGCTTAATGACAAGCAACTTTGATGTTTCTTCCATTATTGTTTCGCCTCGCAATGCACAAACAGCAAAGCGCCTTTCACGCACTTATGATAAAGTTATGATTGCTGAAAATAACCAAGCGTTGCTCGATGTTAGTGATTGTGTTTTTCTTTGCTTGCCCAATCAAATTGCAGAAGACGTTTTGCGCTCTCTTTGTTTTCGTCCAGAACAGCTGGTTATTTCCGTACTTGCTATGGCAAAAGCAGCAGAAATAGAAGAGTGGATTAATCATAAAGTTTATCGTGCTGTTCCATTACCTTTTGTTGCAGAATGCAAAAATTTGACACCAATCTATCCCAATCATCCCTTTTTGCGCACTTTATTTGATGCATTGGGGGGCACATTGGTGCTGGATAAGGAAGAGCAGTTTAATCTTTTTATGACAGCTGGTTCACTTATGGGAGTATATTTTAATTTTATAAAAACTGCCCATCAATGGTTTATAACACAAGGGTTAAAAAAACAACAATCAGCAGAATTCCTTACCATGATGTTTGGAAATCTTACAGATGAAATGCGTAAAACTATAGCAACGGATCGTTCTGTATCTCTCGATTTTGCACTGCTTGAAAAAGAGTTTTCAACAAAGGGTGGAACAAATGAATTTTTGTCAAATTACTTTTCTCAACAAGGGGGAAAGAATGCTTTAACAATGGCTCTTGAAGCTACTTTGCAAAAAATGAATGCTTCTAAAAAGACTTGACCAATATTTTTATCATCTCAATAAGAAAAAACTAAATGTTGAAGATGTATATCAAGAAAACTCACATCAAAAAATGCTTTTTTATGAAAAAATTGATTATTAAAATATTTTTTACAACCTTTTACAATTTTTCTAAATTATTTTTATTTTCGGTCTTCTTCTTTTTGCCTCAAGTCCAATATTTTTTTCTACCTCACAGCTCTAGCTCTTCAATTTTGTTCCCCTTCAGGTTATCCAAACGCATGAATAATTTTTTGTTTATTTAACCTATATACTCCATTCACACATTAAAACTTCCTCTTACAAAGAAGCGACTATTTTTATGTCTTTCATGATTGTGTTTTAATAAACTCTCTTATAACATCCCCCCCATTCAAAAGAGTTGATTTTTTATTTGATCAACAATTTTACGATATAGTTTAGCATGCTCTTCACTAGGCTTAGCAACAAAAATAGGGATTCCTTCATCTGAAGAAAATCGTAAAGCTGCATCAAGCGGTATTTCCGCTAAGAAAGGGACTTCTCGACGTTCCGCTTCTGCCCGTGCACCACCATAGCCAAAAATATCATAGCGTTTTCCCGTATCAGGAGCGATAAAATAACTCATATTCTCAATGAGTCCTAAAATAGGAACATTAACTTTCATGAACATTTCTATTGCTTTACGTGCATCCACTAAAGCAAGATCTTGGGGCGTAGAGACAACCAACGCACCTGTTAATTGTACCTGTTGGGCAAGCGTTAATTGTGCATCCCCTGTACCGGGCGGCATATCAACGACTAAAACGTCCAGAGGCCCCCATACAACATCTCGTAACAATTGCGTTACAGCTGCCATAACCATAGGACCACGCCATACTACCGGCTTTTCTTCCTCAACCAAAAATCCCATCGACATCAATTTAAGTCCAAATTTTTCAAGAGGTTGAATCTTTTTTTCTCCAATAAGCTGTGGTTTTTGATTAACAAGTCCTGTCAAACGTGGCAACGAAGGACCATAAATATCAGCATCCATCACCCCCGTCTTGAAACCAGAATCTTGTAAAGCTAAGGCGATATTTATTGCCATCGTAGATTTTCCGACCCCTCCTTTTCCAGAAGCAACAGCAATCACATGCCGCACACCTTCTATGGGCATTTTGATCGGTAAGAGATTTGCTCTTCGACTAGGTGCTGTCTTTGTTATTTTTTCTGCTGTAAGTGTAACAACAGCAGATTTCACTCCCTCCAAAGCACATACCACCTTTTCAGCAGAACGACGCAATGATTCCCATTTTTGCACACCTCCATCAGGAACTGTAATGGAAAAGAAAACCTTACCATCAGCAATCAATATTTCTGAAAGAAGACCCAACGACACAATATCGCTTTCAAGATCTGGTCCTTTGATTGTACGTAATACGTTGCGGACAGCCTCACTTGTGATAAGATCCATGTTCTTTCCTCTCTATAAAAATACCAGCAAATATAAGCATAAGAACGAAAAATACTTACAAGGTTCATCACCTGATAATTTTCTACTTTACTCAGCATTATAAAGTATACATCTCTTATCTCTTTAAAAATATGAAACCATCCTTAAAATAAAGAAGCTCAAACATAAAATCTGCTATAAAATCCTATCAATCACGTTTGTGCTACAACCACTTTAATGAATATTCTGATAAAAATTTTGTAAAAACAAAAACTGAAAAAAACTCTTAATCTTAAAGGATATTTTAAATTGAGCATACAGTAATCAGTCACACCTTCTTTAATTCTTTAAGGCCCTAGCTATTTATGTTCTGTAGCTTCAATCGTTATTTTCTAACACTCCTACAGTATTGTAAAAAAGCGTTACAGATAGTTATAAGGTGTTTTGTATTCTTTCAAGAGAGAGAAAAACAATCTAAGATTGACTTTTTTTATATTTTTCCTTATGGGTTAACAGCCGTATGATAGGATAAAATTGTTTATCTCGCGCATAACTACTCATAAAACGAAGATTAAGAAGGGCCGCACTCCGCGGTATTTAAATAAATGAAACGTACTTACCAACCCTCTAAACTTGTCCGTAAACGCCGCCATGGGTTTCGTGCACGCATGGCCACAGCTGGAGGACGTAAAATTATTGCTGCAAGACGTGCTCGTGGACGTAAGCGGCTTTCTGCTTAACCATTTAAATTTTCACAACCGTTGAGGATTGCTCATCGTTTCTTCGTTGTGAAACTTTTATTATGAACCTACAATGTCTGCTTGCAGGCATTTAATGAAATTGCGAAATATTCTTTTATGAAGAAAAAACATCCCTGCCGTATTCGCAAAAGAGCAGACTTTTTGGCTGTCCGTACAGGAGAAAAACGACGTGGTCCTTTATTTTTGCTCGAAGTTAAATCTCGTGAACAAACAACAGAAAGAAAAGATTCTCTTTTTGCACGTGTAGGCTTCACTGTTACCCGTAAAAACGGTAATGCTGTGAAACGTAATCGTATTAAAAGGCGCTTGCGTGAGGCCGTGAGAGTTGGTGTAACAAACCACATGGAAGCAGGAACAGACTATGTCATTGTAGCGTACCGTGATGTGTTACATGCACCTTTTACATCCTTGATTAGTGAATTAAATCGGCGAATAAAACCAAAAATAAAACATCAGCAACAACAACAAGGGTGTACGGATGGAATATAATCGCAATTTCTTTATCGCTATTGGCTTATCTTTCGTGGTGCTCATCGCATGGCAATTTCTTCATGTTGCTCCCAAACAAGCAAAGTTACAAAAACAACAAGTCATCGCACAGCAATTGTCAAAACAACAATCAGCCCTTTCTACTACCACGACAGATTTTTCTGACGATACCTCAACGTATCAAGCTACATCTATCATCGAACAGCCCATGACACCTGAAATCCGGAAAGCTGTATTGGCCAAAACAGAGCGTATTGCGATCCAAACCAATGAACTGGAAGGCTCTATTAATCTTGTTGGTGCACAATTTGATGATCTTCACCTCAAAAAATATCGTTTAACAGTCGATAAAAAATCACCGGAAATCGATTTGCTAAACCCTAAAGGTTTCAAAACGACCTACCTTGCTGAATTTGGTTTTGCAAGTGCGTCTTTGCCAGCAAAAGCCTTGCCACAATCGGATACAAAATGGCAAGTAGAGGGAAACAATACAATCCTGACTCCTTCAACACCTATCACTTTAATTTATAATAATGGACAGGGACAAATCTTCCGACGGACCCTTTCTGTTGATGATCATTTCATGTTTACCATTGAGGATTCTATCAGCAATGAAAGTGATCAACCAATACATCTCTCGTCCTATGCCCGCGTTGCACGTGCTGCACCACCAGAACATACAAATGCAACCTATTTACTTCATGAAGGTATGATAGGTATTGCTGGAGATTCGCTCAAAACTGAAAAATATAAAACCTTAGCAGAGCTTGACCCAAATCCTGATAATGGGCAAAAGAGCGTGACTTTTTCCAAAGTAACAGGAGGTTGGATTGGTATTACCGATAAATATTGGGCTGTAGCAGTTATTCCCCCGCAAAATAAAGAATATACAAGCCGTTTTATTTATTTTGATCGTTTGCAAACACATTATCAGTCTGACTTGCTAGGGTCGCTTTTAACGATTGCCCCAAATGAAACAAAAACTGTTACAAATCGTCTTTTTGCTGGTGCAAAACAAGTTGAAATTATTAATAGTTATCAAAATGACCTAAAAATCAAAAAGTTTGCTCTTTTAATTGATTGGGGCTGGTTTGATTTCATCACCAAACCAATGTTTTTCCTCATTGATATTCTTTATAAACAAACAGGGAATTTTGGTATCGCCATCCTTCTTGTCACAGTGCTCTTAAAAACTCTTCTTTTCCCTCTAGCCAATAAATCTTATAAATCTATGGCACGCATGAAGCTTTTACAACCGCGGTTGCTAGAAATAAAAGAAAAGTATCCCGATGACCAAACCAAACAACAAAAGGCAATAATAGAACTATATAAAACCGAAAAAATAAATCCCCTTGCAGGCTGTTGGCCGATGTTGGTTCAATTCCCAATATTCTTTGCTCTTTATAAAGTTCTCTATATCACCATTGAAATGCGCCATGCCCCTTTCTTTGGCTGGATTAAAGATTTAGCGGCACCCGATCCAACTTCTCTTTTTAACTTGTTTGGTCTCTTGCCATATACAACGCCAACATTTCTTATGATTGGTGCATGGCCTTTGATTATGGGAATAACGATGTTTTTACAAATGCGTATGAATCCCGCTCCTCAAGACCAAACCCAAGCGATGATATTCACATGGATGCCTGTTGTCTTTACTTTTATGCTCGCCTCTTTCCCTGTTGGTCTCGTCATCTATTGGGCATGGAACAATATATTATCAATCATTCAGCAAGGTATCATGATGAAGCGCCAAGGAGTTAAAATTGAGCTTTTTGATAATCTGAAAGCCATCTGGAGAAGATCACCCAAAAAAGAAGTGCATGAATGACAAGAGATTCTTCCCTTTCTGGAATTTTTTCTCGCAATTGGATTTTTATTCGTGGTGTACCAGCAATACGCTTTCTCCCCCCCGAAGGACCACCAGAAATTGCATTTGCAGGACGTTCCAATGTTGGAAAATCATCTTTAATCAACGCACTCGTCCAACAAAAAAGCTTAACACGTACCTCAAATACACCAGGACGGACTCAAGAGCTTAATTATTTTGTCCCCGATGGATTCAGTGGGCAACTAGGAGACCTTCCCCCTCTAGCATTAGTAGATATGCCTGGTTATGGTTTTGCTGCTGCTCCTAAAAATCTTGTTGATGCGTGGACAAATTTGATTTTTAGCTATTTACGGGGGCGCACAACGTTAAAACGTGTATATATCTTGATTGATTCACGGCACGGAATCAAAAATAATGATGAAGATGTTCTTGCTCTCCTTGATAAAGCAGCTGTTTCTTATCACATTGTTTTGACAAAAAGCGATAAAATCAAATCAAATGCTTTGGAAAAATTAATTATGAGCACACAAACAAAGCTTCTTAAACGCCCAGCAGCTTATCCTGAGCTTCTTGTAACCTCTTCAGAAAAAGCTATCGGTTTAGAAGAATTACGTGCTGCCATTTTGCAAACCATCGCATAAGAGAACAATTCCTAGTCATTAACAATTTATTAATTATAATTACTAGCAGCTACTAATGATCTTGTACTTCTAGTCAAGCATCTTTATAAAAATGATTACTTGAAAGAATTCTCTTCAACTCTATTTGATAGTGTAAATTATGCTGACACTTTTTCACTCTCCCCTATCCTCTGCCTCGCGCTTCATACGCCTCATTCTTGGGGAATATGGTGTAACCACTCAACTGATTGAAGAATATGAATGGGCAAGAAGACACGAATTTCTAGCCCTCAATCCCGCTGGTCATGTTCCTGTTTTTCTCGATGAACACGAGGTTCCATTATCAGGTCCTCTTGTTATCTGCGAATATTTAGACGAAACACATGGAAGTTTACGACAAGAAAATAAGCTCTTTCCAGAAAATCCTTTAGATCGTGCGGAAGTACGCCGTCTCAATGACTGGTTCTTAAATAAATTCGAAAATGAAGCAACGCGCCATATCGTACGAGAACGAATCCATAAACGTGAAATGCCACTTGCCATCGGCGGTGGTGCTCCTAATTCACAAATTTTACGCAATGCACGTGCCAATATTTTACCACATATGAACTATCTCAATTGGCTCTGTGCCTCTCGCGATAGCTTAGTCGGTTCTGCCTTATCCTATGCAGATCTAGCAGCAGCAGCTTCTATTTCTGTACTTGACTTTCTAGGGGAAATTGACTGGGAACAATCTCCTGCTGCCAAAGACTGGTATATGAGAATTAAATCACGCCCTTCTTTTCGTTCTCTTTTAACAGATCGCGTCCGCGGAATTGTTGCAAGTGCTCACTATGCAGATCTTGATTTCTAGCCTTCTCTCACAAACAAAAATAAAAGTGATATTTTATCTAAAGGATATTTATAGGTTTATGAATTTTTATGCATGCGTATAAACGATATAATGATTTATAATCGTATTCAACAGGGAATAAGACCCATTATAATTGAATCAAAAAAAATACTTTCTTATCGTGTCACAAAAAAAGATTAGCACAGGGATAAAAAATATTTAAGAAAGCATTTTAACGACTCTCTTTAAATACAAGAGCTGTAGCATCATTAGAAGCTAGGCAAATAAAATAACAATACTTAACGCATGTTATCCTCAAGTCTCCCCAATATATGAAAAAACGCATTGCATAACATATATACTATTTGCTCTATAATAAAAAAATCCTCATCATGCGTTTTTACAACATAACAATTTTTTTAACTGACTTTCCTAAAAGATGAAGAATCCGACCAACTCTCGTGTGTAAACAATCCAACTTCTTGTTAGCCCCTTGTTTTACCCCCTTTTTACGTGATTGTATTTATGGATAACATATTTATATACAATGATAAATAATCGTTTTTTTACTTTAATCATCAATTCCAAATACCTTTTTCTCATTACCTTCATCACATTTAAAACAATCAAAATCGCTTTCTTATGCGTCACAAATAGAATTGGTAAATGAAAGAATATTAAAGAAAAGAATGAAAATGCCTAAGTGCCAAGAATTATTAAAACATTAAAGGCTAACAAAACGTGATAATGCTAATTTTCTCTATTTATGAAGCATAAAGATAGTGGTGCAGAATAGATGTTATATTATTCATGGATACTCTCTCGTGATACCACTCACGAGCACTATCATAAAATAAGTTTAGAAGAATTGATAAATATTTCTTTAAGAAAAGCGCATGAATTGACAACATAGGTGTATTTTGTTTGGGAGATCTTGTTTTGCATGAAGAACGCTCTCCCCTTAAAGAACGAAAGAAACAAAAGCGTAAAGTAATACACAATCTCCTTTAGGTGTCATAAGCAAACCTTACTTAGGAATATTCATTACACACTCTAACGATACAAGATATTGATTTATAATCATAATCTAGCGTTATTCATATTGAATGNATTGATTTATAATCATAATCTAGCGTTATTCATATTGAATGAGAACCCTGAATAACGTAAGATTCTCTCATCTTAAATCTGTGTATCTTGAATCAATCAAAATCACTTGCTTGCACACCACAAGCGGGGTTGATGTGTGGGTAAAAACTATAGCAGAAAGGAGTAAAAATGGTTCTTATGAATCGTCTTAATGCAAGGGCTGTCGCAACATTGGGAGCTGGCAAATATAATGATGGTGCCGGCTTGCT
>NZ_JBHIND010000013.1:0-5446 GCF_042194695.1 Bartonella sp. CM86QHHN | reverse complement strand
AACGTTCTCTTGCTCGTGAATGGGAGGTTGGTTTTCTACACCCGTTGTGATTTGCTCTGATGTGGTCTCAACAGCAGCAACCTCTGTTGGCTCGTCAACCTGTTCGTTTGTTTCTAAATCTTCAAAATCAATTTCTTTTTTTGCTAAAACGTTAGTTTTAGTTTTTTTATATATATTCTTATTCTGGTTCTTTATAGCTTGATTTTGCTTAGCGTTTGCTTCAGCAAAAAAAACGTTTTGCTTGTCATTTGCTTCAGCAAAATTATTAACATGTTGTTTTGTATTGTTTTTTGCTTCTGCACCTTTTTTACCAGCCTCACTACGAACTTGCGATATGTGCTCTTTTTTATCAGAAAAATCTTTTAGCTCTTCTTCAACGCGCGTATTCCACAATCCATTATCTGTCTCAACAAGTTTATCATTCCTCATTAAGTATTCGACAATAGCTGCAAATTTTTTCTGCGAACAATTGCAAGCACGTGCAAGCGTTTCAAAATCTTCTTTAATTGGTGCTTTTTTATCGTACATGCGAACGAGAAGCGTCATATAAGCGCCCCTTGCTCTAACGTCATTCCATCTGTACCACTTATCCAGTCATACAAATGGAATCTTATCCATGGCATACCATTAGACATGCGCATCCCCTTCTTTCATTAAATATAAATGAGTGATCATAATCCCCCCTTAAAGCTGTTGCGTATTTATGCGTGCGCATGGTGACGCGTAATCTATTTATTTGATCTCTTTATTTAATGCCTGTTTAAGAGTGTGAATGATGCTGTTGATGTTCATTCTTTTCTGTAGAAGCAGCAGTAAAAGCAGAACTAGAGCTAGAACTATCCTTCAACTTTTGCAGCTTTAAATAACTATTTAAAGATAGTCCTTTGCCTTGTTCCCAACGACAAACAGAGGCTTGCTTAACGCCTAAAATGTCTGCTAATTCTTTTTGTGTTAGCGATAAACACTTTCGGATAGATTTAATCTTGAATTTTTCCTCTGTGTCCATTTGAGTTAAGTCCTTTATTTTAACCATATACGCAATTGTATAGAGTTAATTAAAAAAAACAATAGATTTTTTTAATTTTAAAATCATAAGTAACTAATTATGACGAAAAATATCATTGCGACATTGCAAGTATTGCAATCTGAGTTTGGTCTTAATCAAAAAGATCTTGCCGATAGATTAAATGTAACCCAAGCGACCGTGTCAAGATGGTTAGGAAGTGAATCAGATCCCAGAGGTTCACACAGAGACTCAATTCTAGAACTTTATAAAAGCTTAAAAGGTTATAATCAAATTACTACAGTTGTTCCTGTTATGGGATATGTAGGAGCAGGATTAGAGATTGATACCGATGTTGAGCAAATCCCAGAAGATGGGCTTGAAACAATCGAAATACCATTTGATTTGCCTTTTGAAACAATAGGATTCATGGTTCGTGGAGATTCCATGTATCCCGTATATAAAGATGGTGATTTAATCGTAGTTAAACATCTGCAAACAAAGCCAATGAGCGATTATTACGGTGATGAAGTTGTCGTTCTAACAGAAGATAATAGGCGTTTCATCAAACAAATTACTCGCTCTTCAGAGGGCATTGTACTCAAATCATGGAATGCGCTACCTATTAAAAATGCAAAGATAAAATGGGTTGGAGAAATAGTTGCAATATTACCGCGCAAATCCTATCGTCTACTTATGAAGTAATCCCAATAAAGTTTTTGATTCTATTGCTTGTGAAGATGGCATTTAAGTGAAAATGCAAAAAAAAATGAAATATATGCGATTTTTTGCTTGCTTATATTTATACATTTACGTATAAGTAATTATATAAACCACGCACAAACAATCGCCAAGAGGCGTTAGGGAGGAAAAATTATGGAAAATCCAATTCTTATAAATTCCAATGAAATTTTATTAGTTGCCTACGATAAAGATCAACACATTGCAGAGTCTGGACCACTTGATGCAAGTCAAATTCTAAGCATTGTTGATGAGGTAGATGATGCAATCCAAATCTTTCGTATAAATCCCTCTGAGAATAATTGTGAAGATATCTCTGAAGAAATTGCAGAAGCATATGTAAAAGAAAATATCGAACATCTCCATGAGGATAGTGAGGTTCATGACTTTGTACGTGAAAGTGATGCTTACCACGATCTTTTATCTGATTTAGCAGACGAAAAATATAATGATGAGATTTACGGTACTTACGAACAACAACACCGTTTGCGTCCTTGTGATGTGCTTTAAATTCTAAAGGGCGCATTTAAAAGCGCCCCCTTTTCCCCATCAATAATTGATTAGAGTAAACTTATGACCACACATGATACTCATATTCATAGTGAAGGATATCTCACGCCTGAAAACGAGGTAGACAACAAAATCGGTTATGTCCAAATGGTCAATGCCCATGTAATGCATAGGTACTTACATTTGAAACAAGATTTTTCCACTTGGTTTAATGATTGTGTTGAAAAGCTTGATCTAAAAGAAGGCGTGGATTTTGTTTTTACAAAACAAGAATGGAACAGACAGAAGATTTGTCCAAAATCTGAAATAGAAACAGATAAAACTGATAATCATTACTTCAAAATTTACGCAGCAAGGAAAATTGCTCAAGCAGAACGTCATAGAAACTATGGCAGAATATTATATCAAACCTTGTGTTTTTCTTAATTAAGGGGGGTGATGATGCAAAACTTTATTACAATATCTGAAAACAATTTTCAAAACACAACTGTTCCCACCATGTCTAGTCGTGAAATTGCAGAGTTATGCGGTAAGCAACATGCGCATATTATGCGTGATATTCGACAAATGTTAGGAGAATTATATCCTGAAGGGGGTCAATCCAAATTTGGATCCACCTATTTAGATAAACAGGGTAAACCCCAAAACTGTTACAACCTTCCTAAACGTGAATGCCTCATTTTAGTTTCTGGTTACAGCATGACATTACGCGCTAGGATTATAGACCGTTGGCAAGAATTGGAAAAGCAAGCAGTAATACCACAAATCGACTACTCAAGCNACATTACGCGCTAGGATTATAGACCGTTGGCAAGAATTGGAAAAGCAAGCAGTAATACCACAAATCGACTACTCAAGCCCTCAAGTTATGCTTGGTGTTTTAACGTATCTCAAAAATGAAAATGAACAAAAAGATAACATTATTGCAAATTTAAAACCAAAGGCAATGGCTCTTGAAAGCTTACAGCGTCATAATGGACTCTTTGGTCTTACAGAAGCTGCTAAAATACTCGAGATGCAACCAAAACAATTCATTCAATTTTTACAAGAAAAAGGTTGGGTTTACAGACGAGCAGCAGGTGGAAATTTGCTTCCTTATCAAGACAAAATCCAAAAGAAACTTATGGATTGTCCAACTATCACACTTCAAACCGCAAATGGAATAGAAAAAGTCATTCCTTGCGCAAAAATCACAGCAAAAGGAATTGGTGTGCTGTCTCAAGAGCTTAAAAGACAAAGCATGCATTAAGAGGAGGTTATTATGATAAAAAAGAAATACGAACTGACAGACGCAACAATCGAAGTTAATGGCAGAACTCTCCACCGCATTCGCGCCTTACGAGACTTTGGAAACGTCGAGAAAGGCGATTTAGGGGGTTTTATAGAGCATGAGGGCAATTTAAGTCACGAAGGGGATTGCTGGGTTGGTGATAATGCATGGGTTTATGAAGGTGCCCGTGTTTATGATGATGCACAAATTTCTGATAATGCTCAGGTTTTTGGTAATGCAGAAGTTTACGAGGGTATACATTTTTATGGATTTGCAGAAGTTTACGGTGATGTACGTGTTTTTGGTGACTGCGATGCTATATGCATTGGCAATGATGCAGGTGCTTATGGGCATGTTGATAATACTGACCTCATCTCAACTAGAGAACAAACCAGATGAGAAAATACGAACGACTAGTCTTATAGTCTCTCTATAAACCGTTTCTAACCACACAAACAACTTTTAGACACCAGCGTGATTCACGCCACGGGGGAATTGCGCTCAAATAGGAGGAAATCAAGATGAGTGAACAAAACACTAACCTAACAGAAATTGAAGAAACACATCACTTAAGCGTCGAACAAACTGCTATGGAACGTATTTTAAACAGAGCCTTAGAAAATGACGTCGATATGGACCGTCTTGAGCGTCTCATTGCCTTACGAGAAAAAGAAATAGAACGACAAAACTACGAAAGATTTGCCAGTGATCTTTCGAATATGCAAACGGAATATCAAAAAATACAAAAAAACTCTACAAACACCCATACAAACAGCCAATATGCAACCCTTGACCAGTACATTGATGCTGTAAAGAAGCCTCTTGCAAAACACCGATTTGCTTTGTTTTCTCGTATCAAAGAACAGAGTTCAGACAATATAATTGTAGAAATGACTTTGACGCATCCGTCTGGGAATAAAATCTCAACAGAAGGAAAGTTTCCTTATGACACGAAAGGATGCAAATCAAATATACAATCGGTTGGTTCTGCAATCACATACGCACGCAGATATCTGTTAGGTATGCTTCTTAATGTCGTGAGTGAAGATGATGATACGGATGGGAACACACCTATTAAAAAGGCTTTTCCACAACAGATCAATGAAATCAGAAGACTCATCGTACAAACCCAAACAGAAGAAGAAAAAATACTTGCTTATGTCAACGTCAAAAAGCTTGACGATATGTCTGAAGGACAAGCACAAACGGTGTTACATCTTTTGAAAGATAAACAAAATAGGCAAAAGGTAGAAACAGATTCTACTATACAAGATGCCGATATAGCAACGCCACACGAACAGAGAACGGCGGTGTGAGATGGAACAAAGAACAGCAGAATGGTTTCAAGCGCGCTTAGGAAAAGTCACTGCTTCAAACGTTTACAACGTACTCAGTAAGACAGCAAAAGGTTTGCCTACCAGCAAATATGAAGACTACAAAATCAAACTCATGACAGAACGCTTAATAGGTGAAATAAGCCAATCTTATACAACAGCGGCTATGCAATGGGGCATTGAACATGAAGAGAATGCCTTGAGAGAATATGAATTCATTTATGACGCAGAAGTCACAAGATGCGGGTTTATCCCACACCCAAAAATGAAAATGGCGGGTGCAAGTCCTGATGGGTTCATTGGAGAGGACGGCTTAGTTGAGGTCAAATGCCCACAATCAACCACGCATTTGCGCTTCTTTATATATGACGAAATCAAGCCTGAATATATCGCACAGATGCAATTCCAAATGGCGTGCACAGGACGCAAATGGTGTCATTTCATGAGCTATAATCCAAACTTTGTAGGCAGATCTACTGGTTTGAGAATGAAAATCAAACGCGTCCACCGTGATGAGAAACACATTGAAGAGATCAATAAAGCGGTCGAAATCTTTTTAGGGGAAATAGAACAAGAGATGCAAAAGAT
>NZ_JBHIND010000080.1:0-6817 GCF_042194695.1 Bartonella sp. CM86QHHN | reverse complement strand
TCATTCTGTTTCACTAGCAAAGCTTGGAGATTTTGATGCAGAACACCAGAGATATGTCTCGAGTCACCCTTACGTGACCGGACCACGCTTTTCTTCTGTTAACGCACAAAGTTGGACAGCCCATCAAGATGAGGCTTTAGCCTTTCGAGTGCTGGCAGCACGCTATAGGCAAACAGAAAAGATTGTCGATTTAGGCACCTTTGACCTTGTGGACTGCTCTGATTTGCAAGTACGCGCAGCCATTGAATTGCCTTCAAGTGAGTGTTCTGTCATCTTTGAAATTGAAAGAAACAACGGCACGGTTTATCAACTCCTTCCCTTTCAATTACTCAGTCTTACCGAATATATCAGTGAAAAGATCAAGCTTCGCGCTATTCTTAAAGGAACAGAGAAACTCTCACCGGTGTTATTTGCTCCTGTTCAATTGATTGCGGGAAAGATCCATAAGGAAGCGACCTATGTCACGCGTGCTTTTGCCTTTGGTGAAAAAGCAAGATTGACCAGCTATATCAAAACCTTTTTACCGGGCGGTGCAACCTTTTCACTGGAGATGCAACTAGATGATGGTGGTTTCACCCCTTTGAAACTTGACGAAACAGAACAACTCGCTGAACCACTTTGGACAGAACGAAAATTTGTGAGCAGTGACAAAACAGCCAAACAAGCGCGCTTGAAACTCACGCTTACCGGTGGACCAGCAGCGCGATCAATGGTGTGTGATTTTGGCGCCGGCATATTGTGATGGGAGAAAACACATGACAAAAACGAAAAAACTCGACATGGAATTGCCTAAAGAGGGGCGTTTTATCAGTTCTGAATTCCCAATCTTGCGGGAAAACTTGACCAAAATTGATCAAGCTCTTTTGGCTGTTGAGGAAAAGGTAGACGAAAAGGCACCTTTACACCACACGCATACGATCAACGAAATCGCAGATCTAGAAAGCGCTCTCAATGGCAAAATGGCAGCGGATAAAACCTTCACTTTTGCCGATTTAAGCGATATCGAGGGTGCACACGATGCTGCCAACAATTATGTTCTCTATAAATCAAGCAACAATAACTTCACCTTTGGGAGTGCTGTCTCACTGTTAGGCGCACATCAACATAAAACCGAAGATATCGTGGGGCTTGATGATTTTAGAGCCAAGCTTAACGAAGATCTCACAAGCTATGGTCGCTTAGCCAGCCCAAATGAATGGCAAAGTTATAATAAATTTACCAGCAAAGTAACCATGAGTAGTGATTTGGAACTGTTAGGCAATTCGTCGTTTAACCTTATCCATAACAACAAAGTCGTTACCAATCTAAGCACAACCGGAAGCTCGCTTAAAGGACCGCTTAAAGTGGACGGTGATGTTGTTTATACCAAATCACAAGTGGATGCAGCCATCTTGGCACAGATAAAGAGTCTTAAAAAAGATTTGACCGATAAAATCACGAATTGGACTGCCCTTGCTGATGCTGAATTGCTCTATACACAGGATGGGAAAATTCAATGGCCCGATTGGGTAACGGATAACACAAAAGTCGAAATCCAAGCATGGGGTGGCGGCGGCAGTGGTGGGGGTGGTTATTCTTATTACTTAGGAGGCGGTGGCGGCGGTGGCGGTTGTACGGTATGGTATGGCTATAAAGCCAGTTTAAACGGTCACGAGGATATCATCATTGGTAAAGGAGGCGCTTCTGTTGCATCACGCAGTGCGACAGGAAATTCTGGAGGAACAACAGCTGTTGGAAAGAATTTTATTACGGCGACAGGAGGACATGGTGGTGGGGGTGCTTCTGCCTATCAATCTCACACGGGATTTGGTGGTGGTACGACTACCTACTATTCAGGCGATGGTGGTGCTGGAGGAACAGGTGGAAACTTTGGTTTAGCAACGGATGAACATCTAGGAATTGCCAAAGGCGGAAATGGTTATGCTGGAACGAATGGAATTACGAGTAAAACAAGCGGTAATGGAGGCGATGCTGGAGGTGATACATCACGTGGTGGCTCTGGAGGAGTCGGCAAAGGTTTCTATAGTTCGGGAAAAGCAGGGCGTGGTTTTGGGGGCGGAGGTGCTGGCTCTCATGGAGATTCCTCTCCAAGCGGCGCTGGAGCTGATGGCGCTGTTCTTATAAGGTTATGGAAAGATTAAATACAAAACCAAAAATAGCGCAAGTCAAATGGATAGCTGTTGTATAAGCTGGCTTGTATGATTTTAAGCCCTTTTATCACTCTTTCAAAGCCTGTTAAAGCCCTTTAAAGGGCTTTTTTGACTGACAGTGTCAGTCTTATGAGAGAGTGAGATGATTGTTATGATCTCTTCATTAATTTGGAGAGCAAAATGACAATAGAATTTAAACTTCGTATTCACTTTATTAAGAATGGCAAGGGATCTAAGTTTTTAGCAATATTTGATCAGACAGCCGTTGGTATGTTTGTAAAATCCTTGATGTTAACGTGCAAATTTATCCCCTCCATGCACCTATTCTTCTCTTTACGCATGAGGTGGAGAAAAGAAAAACAAGTCTAGACGATAAGGGTTTCTAATGGGATGTTACTGTTTTTTCCATTTTAGCACTTGTAATGTAAGCTATTTGTTGACATTAACAGTATTTTACGCTATATAAAAGAATGATTAAAACGTTTAAAAGCAAAACATTGGCAGAATTATTCAAAACGGGAAATTCATCCAAGATTGATAAGAAACTTGTAAAACGTATCATGGTTCGTCTTGATCGTTTAGATATTTCTGAAAGACCAGAAGATATGAATCTTCCAGGATTCAACTTTCATTCTTTGATTGGATATTCACCCACTCGTTACACTGTCCACGTTAACGGACCATGGTGTATTACCTTTGAATTTGACTCATGTAATGCTTACCGTGTTGATCTTGAACAATATCACTAAGGATACAGTTATGAATGACATTCCTGCACAAAGAGATAAAAACCGTTGTCCTACTCATCCAGGAGAAGTTTTAGCAGAAATTATTCCTGAAACAGGCAAAACAAAATCAGAAATTGCGCAGATGCTTGGTATATCACGCCAACATCTCTACGATATTCTGAACGCAAAAAAGCCTGTTTCTCCTGCTATTTCCGCTTGTCTTGGCAAAATGTTTGGTGATGGAGCTGCTATATGGTTACGTATGCAAGCTAATTATGACGCTTGGCATGCTGAACGTGAAACAAATGTTAGCAAAGTTCCAACACTTCACGCTGTTTGATCTCTTCCTCACTCTCAAGGGATAATGTTTTATGGAATACTGGATAAATAATAATATCGAACAACATCCCCTGCTTTAAACATGTTCATCACTATTCAAAATGTCATCTAAACCACGTTCTAAATCATCTAATATATTTTGCGGTGCATCTGCATAAACAAAAGATTGTGCACCAGAACGCGCTTTTATTAATTCATTATATAAATCGACAGGAAGCATAATGATTTTTTCACGCCCTCGCTTTGTTAAAGCTACAGGTGTAGACATAGCCTCGTCTAAAATATCGCCTGCCCCGCGGTTTACATCTGTAAAACTATATTTTTTCATATGCACATCCTATCTTTAATGTATAATACGTATTATACGTACAATATGTATTATGTAAAGATATTTTATGCTGTTAACCACCTCCCCGCCTCAAGGCGAGGAGATAAAACATGTTTTTTAATTAAGCAGCTTTCTTAACAGAATTTTTCAAACTCGGCTCGTAAGCTTTCAACAAAGGCTCCATAATAGAAGGAGGTTTTAAGGTTCCAAAATTTGTAATCATTGCCAGAACTCTGAGTGCGTTTGGTGATTCATCTTGAAGTTTTAAAATCAAAGCTTTTTCTATTGCATCCATGGTCTCAATGAGAGCATTAAAAGCCTTATCTTCGACATCATCACGATCAGAAAATTGAAACAAAGCCATCCATAAATCACATAAAAAGTCGATACTGGTGTTCATTGTACATCTCCATGGATTTGTTCTCTCAAACAAGCTAATCCTCTAGATGTGATTTTCGTTGAAGGCAGCACCTTTTCTGTACCATCCGGTCTTTGAATGGTAATAGCGGGACAATCCATAAATCCTTTCTTGATCTTGTCCTGATAAGGTAATAGAGGCGCCCCTGGAGCCCGTCGATATACCCAGTCATGTTTACGCAAGTAATCCGTTAAATCTTTTGGTCTTACTTCCAACATCTTTGCTGCTTCAATAAGACCGAATAAACCATCAGAGCGCTTTAAACCTTCCAAAGCTTTTGCTTTTGGTGCTAATTCGGCAATGGTGTTATCCTTTTGCTCTATTTGACTTTGTAAGTGATTCAAGACACCAAGCAATGCCTCGGGTTTGGAGTAGTCGACTTGCGGTGTTGCTACTTGTTTCAAAAGCCGTTCACATTTGATAAAGTATTGACGCGCTTCATACCCTTTATCATTACGCTCTATCATTGAAAGGTGTTTAGCCATGTCTAACGTAATGTAGTATTCTTTAGAAGGACGACCTCCTGAACTTTCGCTCAAAAAAGAGCAAAAGCTATAACCTTCTTTAAATTTACATTCTTTAATACGACGAATAATCCAATCTTTAAAACTGGTTTTAACTTCTAAAAATGTATGCAAGTCACGTGCGTTTACTGTCTGGACAGTATCGCCATCAATGACTTGTTCTGTAATTTTTATAAGAGTGTTCATGAGAACTCCTTATCGTTAGATGTTTTTCATTGACACTCTAAAGAGAGTGCCGGGCGCTGAAAAACACGGCGATAAGTCCGTCGTTACACTTTTCCCGCAAAGGTATTGTATAGTGTAACCACACCCGACAAAATCACTATATGCTACAAAGCATGTGATGAGTCAAAGTTTTTAAATTTCGGCGGGAAGAGATTATTTCGGTAATCTATCCGCTTATCGTTCGGTGTTTTTCAGGCACCTAACACCGAAGATATACAGTACAGAAATAATGTCAAGCATCTTTCGATAATTTTTTTATTTTTGGATGCCAAGCACTGAAAAACACAGTTTTTTACCTCTCATTTTTCCCATTCATTTTCATTCACCAATATTTCAAAGGAGTATAAAATGGCAACAGGTTTTCTACACGGTGTTGAAGTTGTCGAGGTTGACGACGGCACCCGCCCCCTTCGCGCGGTTCAGTCTGCCGTTATCGGGATTGTTGGCACAGCACCCGATGCCGATGACCGAGCATTCCCTCTCAACACACCGGTTTTGGTAGCAGGCTCTCTTTCGCAAGCTGCAAAACTGGATAAAACGGGTAAGCGTCAAGGCACCCTACCCAATGCCCTTGATCTTATTTTCAAGCAAGTGGGAGCAATTGTTGTTGTCGTGCGTGTGAACGAGGGTGACAATGAAAATGCAACACTCACCAATATTCTGGGTGGTGTGAATGCAAATGGCGCTTATGAAGGCGTCCATGCTTTGATTGGAGCGGGGTCCATTGTGGGACAAACACCACGCATTCTCATCGCTACAGGCTTTACACACAAACGCCCTATCAGTCTTAGCAAGATTGATGTGATAAACCAAGGAAGCGGTTACACTCAAGCAACTGTTAAAATTGCTGGCGGTGCACAAGCAGAAGCAATCCTGAAAGATGGAAAAGTAACTTCTGTTGTCATTAAGGACAGTGGCTTTGATTATCACACCGCCCCAAATGTGACGATTGAAGGAGATGGCACTGGTGCAACAGCTAAAGCCGATATCAGTACAACCTCTAATCCTGTAGCAGCAGAACTGATTGGCATTGCCGAGCGTTTGCGTGCCATTGTGGTGCTTGATGCACCCAACACGACAGATGAAGCAGCACTTAGTACGGCAAAGGATTTTGATTCAAAACGCGCCATTCTCATTGACCCGTTTGTAAAGGTAAATCGTGATGGAAAAATCATAGAACAACCGGCAAGTGCAGCGGTTGCTGGTATCATTGCCAAAACAGATTTTACACACGGTTTTTGGCATTCCCCTTCCAATAAAGTGATCAATGGCATTGTAGGAACTGCGCGCCCCATTGATTTTTCCATTGGGGACAGATCAAGCCGCGCCAACCTTCTCAATGAACAAAATATCACAACCATTATTCGCGAAAACGGCTATCGCCTTTGGGGCAATCGTACCCTTTCAAGTGATACAAAGTTTGCTTTCTTATCCGTAGTACGCACCGCAGATATGATCAATGATGCCATTTTGCGCGGACATCTATGGGCTGTCGACCGCAATATCAAAAAAACCTACATGAATGATGTCAGTGAAAGCGTCAATGCCTATTTGCGTGATTTAAAAGCACAAGGCGCCATTCTTGGTGGGCGTTGTACACCTGATCCAGAGTTGAATACAGCAAGCGCCATTGAAGGCGGCAGAATCTATTTCAATGTCGAATTCACACCAACAACACCAGCAGAACACATCACATTCCGTTCACGCATTGTGAATGATTATTTAGAGGAGATTTTTTAATGGCTATCCCCGTTTTACCAAGAGTTTTGAAATATTTTAACATTTTTGTCGACGGCATTCCCTATCAAGCAAAATGTGAAAGCGTAACATTACCGAATTTGAACTTGGTTGTTGAAAGTTATCGCGGCGGAGGCATGGATAGCTCTATTGAGGTTGATCTTGGTCTTGAAACCCTCACACTTAGCATGACCATTTCTGATTGCTCTCCAGAGTTGATGACACTGTTGGGGCGCACTGATGTCGACATTTCATTGCGCAGTTCAATGCAAGCGCAAGGCACACCTGCAGAAGGTGTTGTCATTACCATGAGAGGACTATGCAAAGGCTTTGAAATGGCAGAATGGCAACCGGGCAGCAAAGCAACA
>NZ_JBHIND010000011.1:0-12019 GCF_042194695.1 Bartonella sp. CM86QHHN | reverse complement strand
GGTATGCTTTGATGCTTACTTCATTCCCCTGATGGCGCAAGTACCCAGACAGTTTCTATATCATTATGTTTTTATTGTAAATAACAAAACGAATTATATCGATGATGTTCTCTATGATTTGAAGTTTTGCTTCAGAAAAACTTTTTTTCATGATCATAAAAAGTTGAGAAAAGTGGATTTCATAAAACCTAGCTTGGTTAAGCTTATGCTAAAAGCACTATGAAGTATGATATTTAAAAATTGTCTATTAAAGATAATCGTTATAAAAAGCTCTATAGCGTTGAGATGTATTATTTGATGCACTCACCAAAACGATCAGCAAATTTTTTCTGCTATAAGAAGAAGAGATGAGGGGGCTATTCACAGGCTTTCTTTAAAGAGGCTAAGGGTACCAAAGTCCATTTTTCTAAGGAAGCACAGCCCATTTCGCGATGGTGTTCATGAATGCTATAACGCTAAAGCCATAGAGTTCCATCATCTTTACGCTTACGAAGGAGCAAGCCCATCGCACTTTGCTAGCTCCCAATGTTTGTGACAAGCCCTTGGTTCTTGAGACAGTTCATGAGAGGACTTCTCAGGCTTTTCTTATATAACTTTTCTCCACACGCCAGCCCTGCTTGTAACGTGCAAGAAAATTTTTAATTGTTTCAACATAAAACAAGTTTGAAATGAGAGAATCCTACGATATTAGGGACTCTCATTCAACATGGAAAACAAAGAATTATCTTTATAAATCAATATACTGTATGGAATTAGAGGGATAAGCATTGTCAAAATGGTTTGCCTAAAAACGGTACATGGACATATAAATGAATCCTTACAGGGTGGTGTTAAGCTAATGGATTGAAGAAACAGGAGGATAAACATAGAAAAGGTATGAAGAGAGAGTTTCTTTTATCATTATCTTTTCCAATGTAGTCTTCTTTTTATTATCTAAAAATACACTTTGCTTAGCTTTATAGACAAATTCGATAATGAATATGCCGCGTGACTCGTGTAAATAGGAGGGAAGGAGATCATTGAGGAGAAAAGAAAAAAGTTTCAGGGGATAAGAATAGTAGCTTACATAGATTAAAAAGGCAGTATGTATACTGCCTTTTTTGTTAAATTGAATAGAATGAATAGGCTATTTACAGACTTTCCTTAAAACTGATAGCGTATGCCACCTGAAAAGCTTGCACCACTTATACCAGTTTTCTGAAGCTTTTGTCGATAGCTTACATCACCGTAAAGAGAGAAATTGTGAGACAGTTGTGCATTGATGCCAACGCCGCCCTCAATTGCTGTTCCTATGGGATCAAGGTCAAAATCTCTGCCAATCTGGATGGTACCATCATCACCAAAGGTTTTGATCAAGTTTGCTTTTCCATAGAAGGAAATGGCAGGACCATTTTCAGTGGTCATAATGGTTTTGGTTAAACGTCCACCAACACGGATCAACCATTGAGAAGGATTTTTCATATCAATTTTTAAATTATCAGCATCTTCAATGGTATCAAACATCAAATGTTGATAAGCAAGTTGTATTTGGGGCTCGAAGATTAAACCTTCCATTCCGGTAGAAAATTGTTTGCCAACGGTGGTGGAAATACTCAACATTTTTACATTGTTCAATTTCGCGGTTTTACCAATGATAGCATTGGTGATATCGCTCTTTATTATTCCATAGGATAAAAGTGTATCCATATAGAAACCACTGTCATGCTGTACGCTACTATAGGCAGTGAGAGACCATTTATCTAAAGTGCTTTTACTTGCATCCTGCATCTCTTTTGGAGTGAAAGACAGCCGCCCATAGGTGCCTAAAAGACCAAGATGTGTAGTAGTGCTGTGCCCTTCTAACGTAGTCAATGCAACCCCACCTTGTATAGCGGCGTAGCGAATATCAGCACCATAACCATATTTAAGGGGACCGCGTTTCGAGGATAAGGTTCCTGTACCCCCATAGGTAGAGAGGAAAAAACTGTTTTTTAGATTTTTCTGCTCTCCCAAGACTGTTGTTCTCATATTGGCTAAAAGTGCATTTTGCTTGGCCATATCGGCCAATCCAGTATAAAAGAGGGCATTTGGCATAACCAAATAGCTTGCCATTTGTGGTACAACTGCTCTTACTTTTGAATCGGTGTCAAAAAATTCAGGCTGCAAACGGAAATCCCAGAAATCTTTATCCTTTTCATCGAATAAGTTTTGGTTAGCATTGGCTTTGCCATAGCTTGAGACTGGTCCATAGGCAGTTAGCGTATATTTATAAGGAGTTCCTCCTATGGTGGTATAGCCATTTTTCAATTTAAAGGAGTCTTCTTTTGCTTCTCCAGAAACTTGAATAAGTGAAAGTCCACCTATATTTGAAGGAGTAGAAGCATTCTCTACGCTCTCTTTATCCCCTGAAACACTTTTGACATAAACTGTTGTGGTGCCTGCTACATCACCGTGAATGAGAAGCCTATCGGTTTTTTGTGCATCTATTGCAACACCATCACTCCATATAGCGTTGAAATGAATTTCTGCCTCACCAAAGGCATTATAGACTGCTAGAGTGGTTGGTATTCCAGATCCTACATGCAATGTATGATAATGATCTTCTACCGGTCCATTAAAAACAATAGAACTATCATTAAGATTGAGCACAGAAATATCAGAACGTGACCTTTGAGCAATAGCAAGCAGTTTTCCGTCATCATCGGTTTCTTTTGTACTGGTTTTCAATATCCATGTTGTCTTGTTTGTCAAATCAAAGCGTACGGTTCTGTTTTCTGCAATTTTTGCTCTTCCCTTTAATACCGAGTGATTAGCATTTAATGTAAAAGCAAAATTACTTTCTTTAGTTGAAGCTTTTGCTGCTAATAAAATATCGGCACTGATTTCTGAATTTTTGAGATTGGCTATACCGATTGATTGGTCTGCGTTAATTCCAATACTATTTTCAGTGCGAATCTTTGTATTTGTCAAGTTGATTTCTAAGGCGTTATCGTCCTCGGATTTATCAAATATTATGCCACTGTTTTCTGCTGTTGCAGAAACATTTGTTACATCAATATATCCGCTATTTTTTACAACAAATGCTGATCCTTTTGCTGCTACGGTCCCTCCATTCATTTTAATTGTGCCACCGTTTTCTGCATAAAGTCCGATGAAAGTATTGCTAATCGCTGTATTTCCATGCAATTCAATTAAGCTGTAAGGATTACTGGCAGCTGCACCGTATCCGTTGCCATCCATTGTTGTTAGAGCAACGTCTGTGACCTTAATATGTCCACCATTCATTGCGAACAATGCCATGGTTGTCGCAGTTACTGTTCCCCCAGTCATTATGATTGTGCCACTATTTTCTGCATCAAGTCCGGTTACAGCATTATCAATAGTTGTCTTCCCATACAATTCAATCAAGCTATTAGGATCGGTGGTAGCTGCACCGTATCCGTTACCATACATCGTTGTTAGAGCAACATCTGTGACCTTAATATGCCCACCGTTTTTTGCAAACACTGCCATGTTTGCAGCGGTTACAGTTCCTCCCGTCATTGTGATTGCACCACTATTTTCTGCATTAAGCCCGATGAAAGCATTATTAATTGTTGTCTTTCCATGTAATTCGATCAAGCTATCAGGATCGGTGGTAGCTGCGCCATAGTTACCATTTATTGTTGTTAGAGCAACATCTGTGACTTTAATATGCCCACCGCTTTTTGCAAGCAATGCCATGTTTGCAGCGGTTACAGTTCCTCCCGTCATTGTGATTGCACCACTGTTTTCTGCATTGAGCCCGATGAAAGCATTATTAATTGTTGTCTTTCCATGTAATTCAATCAAGCTATCAGGATCGGTGGTAGCTGCGCCATATCCGTTACCATACATCGTTGTTAGAGCAACATCTGTGAGCTTAATATGTCCCCCGCTTTTTGCAAGCAATGCCATGTTTGTTGCGGTTACAGTTCCATCTGCCATTGTGATAGTACCACTATTTTCTGTATAAAGTCCGATGAAAGCATTATTAATCGTTGTCTTTCCATGCAATTCAATCAAGCTTTCAGGATCGGAGGTAGCTGCTCCGTATCCGTTGCCATACATCGTTGTTAGAGCAACATCTGTGAGCTTAATATGTCCTCCGCTTTTTGCAAGCAATGCCATGTTTGTTGCGGTTACAGTTCCACCCGCCATTGTGATAGTACCACTATTTTCTGTATTAAGCCCGATGAAAGCATTATCAATTATTGTCTTTCCATATAATTCAATCAAGCTGTCAGGATCAGTGGTAGCTGCTCCGTATCCGTTGCCATACATTGTTGTTAGAGCAACATCTGTGACCTTAATATGTCCACCGTTTGCTGCAAACAGTGCCATGTTTGTTGCGGTTACAGTTCCATCCGCCATTGTGATAGTACCACTATTTTCTGTATAAAGTCCGATGAAAGCATTATTAATTGTTGTCTTTCCATGCAATTCAATCAAGCTGTTAGGATCGCTGGTAGCTGCACCGTATCCGTTGCCATCCATTGTTGTTAGAGCAACATCTGTGACCTTAATATGTCCACCGCTTTTTGTAAGTACTGCCGCGCTTTTCCCAGTTACAGTTCCACCCGCCATTGAGATAGTGCCACTATTTTCTGTATAAAGTCCGATGAGAGCATTATTAATTGTTGTCTTCCCATCCAATTCAATTAAGCTTTCAGGATCGGTGGAAGCTGCCCCGTATCCGTTTCCGTCCATCGTTGTTAGAGCAACATCTGTGACCTTAATATATCCACCTTTTTGTGCAAATAATGCTCTATTTCCCGCAGTCACTGTCCCTCCCATCATTATGATTGTAGAGAATAAACCGTCTGCATAGAGTCCATCACCATCAGATGATGTAACTTGAACGCTGCCTTCTTTACTATTGGCTAAAGTAATGAAGCTGCCGTTCATTACGTATAGCCCTGTGTGTTCTCCATCAAATGCTCCTCCTAATATCGTTACTTGTGAACCATCTTCTGCCGATATGCTGGTGTCTGCTTGCGTAATGGTTACATTTTCTAAAGTGAGATGACTTCCGGCAAAGGCCGTTATTCCTGTGTATAAAAACTCTTCTTTTTCATTTTCTAATTCACTTTCCCATCCAGGGTCTAATTCATTGTCCGATGTTTTCACACTTTCTAGCTTGTCTTGATCACTTATGCTGGTATTTGCATAAGTAATGGTTACATTTTCTAATTTGTTTTTATCGCTTTTACTCTCATTGAAGAACGCACCAGTTTCAAAAGCCGTAATGGTTCCTCCAGTCATTGTGATTGTGCTACCGTTTGTTGCATAAAGCCCAATTACAGCGTCATTAATTACCGTATTTCCGTGTAGTTCAATTGTGCTGTCAACATCATTAGCTATTGCACCGATTCCGGTGCCATCTTTTTTTAAAGTAACATCTGTGACGTCAATATGTCCGCCATTTTCTGCAAGTAATGCTGTATTTTCTCCAGTGACTGATCCTCCTATCATTGTGATTGTGGATTGTGCACCATTTGCATAGAGTCCGTCACCATGAGATGATGTAACTTGAACACTGCCTTTTTTATTATCGGCTAATTCACTATAGGTTAAAGTAATAGCGCTGCCTTCCGTAGCAGATATTCCTTTGAGTTCTCCATCAAATTCTCCTCCTAAAATCGTTACTTCAGAATGATCATTTGCAAATATACTGGTGTTTGCTTGCGTAACTGTTACGTTTTCTAAAGTAACTTTGCTTTTGTTGTCGGCATTTATTCCCTTGTCCATGAAGTGGCCATCTTTACCGCTTAATATTGTTACACCTTCCAGCTTATTTTTATCATTCATACTGTTTTCGAAGAAAGCGCCAATTTCAGAAATCGTAATAATGCCTCCAGTCATTTTGATTGTAGCACCATCTTTTGCATTAAGACCAAGACGAATGTCAAAATCAGTTCCTTTAATGGCTGTGTCTTGCAGTAATGTAATCGCACTGCCAAGACCGTCAGCTGTTACAGCATAAATATCCGTGTCTTTATTCCCAACCACAGTTAAATGTGTGCCGGTGATTTTCCCGTTGTCTTTCGCATTAATAATCTCATACGTTGTGTTAGATACTTCTTTTTTCTCGCCGGAAACTTCAAGAGTTTCAGCATATACATTGAGATGGGTGTTGAATAGCATGACAGCTATGACAGCTGTGCAGCATAAAAGGGATTTTTTACACATCAAGATTTTCCTAACTTATAAGAGCCACACACTCTTCCCCCGCTTATAAGAAGGATATCAAATGGATGGATATTTTAGAGATGGAACGTGAATAGGATATTTTTATTTTTGTGTAAAGTATAAATTAACTTATACATTTAGCATATAATGTATTATATTTAAATTCATTTAGTATTAAATGAATACATTATGTTAATATTATGTAAGTATTATAAGTTTTTCTATTCAAGATATGTGTTATGTTTGCATAAAACTTGTTGCTTATGCTTAAAGAAAAGAAATAGGCAAGAAAATTTCAAAAAACTGTATACTTGAGCCTGATAGGGATCTCTTCCAACATCATGAAACCAAAGATGATACCATAGCTTTCATGTTTTTCTTTAACACGGTTACGATAAAATAGCGCTCATTGATTTTTCAATCGACTTTTAGTTTTTTTCAAGGGATATTTTTACTAGTTAAAAGCGCGATATTTTATTGTCTTGAGTTTTTTAACTAATTTTCTTAAAGAAAAATGTTGGCGGTGTGTATTGGTAGAAAAGAATAGGGGAGAGATAAAAAGGCAGCATACTGTGCTGCCCTTTTTGTTAAATTGAATAGAATGAATAGGCTATTTTTACAGCCTTGATTTAAAACTGGTAGCGCATGCCACCTGAAAAGCTTGCACCACTTATACCAGTTTTCTGAAGCTTTTGTTGATAACTTACATCACCATGAAGGGAGAAATTGTGAGACAGTTGCGCATTGATGCCAACGCCGCCTTCAATTGCAGGTCCCATAGGATCAAGGTCAAAATCTCTGCCAATCTGGATGGTACCATTATCACCAAAGGTTTTGATCAAGTTTACTTTTCCATAGAAAGACATTGGACGGTTGCTTTCAGTGGAAATGGTTTTTGTCAAACGTCCACCAACACGGATCAACCATTGAGAAGGATTTTTCATATCAACGGTAAAATTATCAGCATCTTCAATGGTATTAAACATCAAATGTTGATAGGCAATTTGTGCTTGTGGCTCAAATGTTAAACCTTCCATTCCGGTTGCAAACTCTTTGCCAACAGTGGTGGAGATACTAAACATTTTGGCATTTTGCAATTTTGCGGTTTTACCAATGATAGCATTGGTGATATCTCCTTTTAGAATTCCATAGGATAACAGTGTATCCATATAGAAACCATTGTCATGCTGCACGCTGCCATAAGCTGTTAGTGACCATTTATCCAATGTGTTCTTACTGGCATCCGCTATGTCCTTTGGAGTGAAAGACAGCCGCCCATAGGTGCCTACAAGACCGAAATGTGTTGTGGTATTTTGTCCTTCTAATGCCGCGAATGTGACACCGGCTTGTAGAGCAGCATAGCGGATATCAGCACCATAACCATATTTGAGAGGTCCGCGTTCAGAAGATAAGGTTCCTGTGTTTCCGTAAGTATAGAGGAAGAAACCGGTTTGTTTTTCTTCTTCTTTTCTTAAGACAGATGTTCTGATATTGGCTAAAAGTGCATTTTGTTTAGCCATATCCGTTAATCCACTATAGAAGAGAGCATTTGGCATGACCAAATAGCTTGCTGTTTGTGGTACAGGGGCAACGGTAGGGATATTTGTTTCAGGATCAGGATTTGAACCAGAATTGGAGTCAAGCAGTTCGGGTTGCAAACGGAAATCCCAGAAGTTTTCATTCTTTTCATCAAAGAGGCTTTGTGCAACATCGGCTGTACCGTGGCTTGACTCTGGTCCATAGGCCGTTAGCGTATATTTATAAGGCAAACGATTTCTTGTGGTATAGCCATTTACTAGTTTGAAAGAGTTTTCTTCTGCTTTTCCAGAAACTTGAATGAGTGAAAGACCCCGGACATTGGCAGCAGCAGAGGTATTTGCTTCGATATTGTTCTCTTCTAAGCGCCCCGTGACATAAACTGATGTGTTGCCTGAGACGTTCCCATTGATCAAAAGCCTATCGGTTTTTTGGTCATTTATTGCAGCACCATCACTCCAAGCCGTGTTGAAGTAAATCTTTGCATCACCCGTTGCATTGTAGACTTCTTGCGTGTCTGGTTTACCAGAACCTATATGCAATGTTTGGTAATGATCTTCGGTTGGTCCATTAAAGATAATGGAGCTGTTATCGAGATTAAGCGTGGAAATATCAGAACGAGATCTTTGAGCGATATCAAGGAGATTGCCATCATCATCTTTTTCATTTTTGCTGGTTTTCAACGTCCATTTTGTATTGTTTTTCAGATCAAAGTGCACATTTCTGTCTTTAGCAATATTTGCTCTGCCCTCTAAAATAGACTGATCTGCGCTTAATGTGAAGGTGCCGTTGGAGATCGTTTTAACCTCTTTACCATCCCACAAATCTTTATCTTTCCATGATGTTTTGTCCCAAAAAATACCATCTCCTAATAATACGTCAGCATGGATTTCTGATTTTTTAAGATTGACTGTGCCGATTGATGGAGCAGCAGCATCTTCGATGCTTTTTTCAACAACAGTTCTAACGAAAATTCCTGTACCATTTTCAGCATGAAGCTCTGCATTAGTCAGATTGATCTCATTACTATGATATTTTTGCGGATCATGCGAGCTATTCGGATTATTATCAAAGAAAGTTGCGAATTGTAAACTGGCAACTTCTGCTGTGGCAGAAACATCTGTCAGATCAATATGTCCGCCATTTATTACAACCAGTGCAGCCATTTTTGCTTCTATTGTATTTTTCTTCCCCTTCTGAGGAGTATCGGATTGGGTATCTAGGCCTTTAGAATTAGTATCAATAGCACGATTGCTCGTTTTAATTGTGCTACCTTCAATGACAAAAAGACCAACATCAACATTTTGAATGGTTGTTTTGCCATTGAATTCAACTATACTATCGGCATCCCAAATGTTTACACCAACGGTTGCTGCTTCGGACTCACCACCGGTTATTGTTAAATCTCCGCTAATGATTTGACTTCCACCGTCTGCATAAAAACCTTCATCGACATTTTGAATGGTTGTTTTGCCGGTTAACTGAATTTCACTACCAGAATCCTCTGTCCGTACACCAGTGCTTATTTTGCCGAGATTTTCATTAATTGCTTTACCACCGACTACTGTTAAATTTTCGCTGGTAATTTTGCCACCATTTATTGCTCTAAGACCCTTCAAAATATTATTAATCGTTGCCGTTCCATGCAATTCAATTCTGCTATCAGGACCAAGTGCAAGTGCACCGGTTCCCGCGTCATTCGTTGTTAAAGCTATATCCGTGACATCAATCTGTCCACCATTTCGTGCCTCAAGCCCATGTGTGAATTTTTCAATGGTTGTTTTTCCATTTAGTTCGATCTTGCTGTTAGGCAGGTCAACTCCTACACCAGTGCTTTCTTCTTTTGCTCCAGAACCGATGAGTGTTAAATTTTCGCTGGTGATTTTACCACCATCAAATGCTCCAAGACCGTTCAAAGCATTGTTAATCTTTGTATTGCCTTTTAATTCAACTATGCTATCAGAACCAAGTGCAAGTGCACCGTTTCCGAAGTTATCGGTTGTTAGAGTAACATCCGTAATTTCAATACGTCCACCATTTTTTGTAAGTAATGCGTTTTCATGTCCATTCAAATTTCCTCCTATGACAGTCCCTCCTTTCATTGTGACCTTGGATTCTATACCATCTGCATGGAGTGCATTACCCTTAGATGATGCGACTGTAACATTGTTGTTTAAAGTAATGATGCTGCCGTTTCCAGCATATACCCCATCAGTTTCCCCATCGAGTGATCCTCCAGAGATTGTTATTGTCGAGTGATCATCTGCAAATATGCCTTTTAGTGCTTGAGTAACGGTTACATTGTTCAAGGTTACTGTGCTGTTTTTAGCACTTATTCCTAAGGATAGTGAACTGTTATCGTTTTCACTCGATATTACCACGTCTTCCAGCTTGTTTTTTTTACTCTTACTGTCAGAAAAGGAAGCACCAGTGCTAGATAAAATGCCAGATGAGGAGGCCTCCATTCCAGAATATGTAATTGTTCCCTTAGTCATTTGAAGTGTAGCACCGTCTTTGGCTTCAAGGCCTAAGAAAATACCAGAACCAGTGCCTTTAATGGTTGTGCCATCCAGTAACTCAATCGCACTGTCAGCACCTTCTGCTGTTACAGCATAGACGGTTTTGTTTGTGCCTTGGCTTATATCTTTATTCATAACAATGGTTAAATGTTTTCCAATGATTTTGCCACCGCCTTTTGCGTGAATAGTTTCGTAGGTTTTATCGGATACTTCTTGTTGTTTTCCCTCAGAAACTACGAGGGTTTCAGCATGTGCACTGAACTGGATATTGAACAGGATAATAGCGGCTGCAGCTGTGCATGATAAAAGGGATGTTTTATACACTAGTATTCTCCTTATGATAGCCCCCAAATATTCATTTCCCCGCGAACTTCATAAGAAGAAGTGAAAATGGATAGTTGTTATTAATTTCAGTAATTGTTTTTATTTGGTAAGACATTTTTGGTTTTTTGTCAAAATTAAAAAATAATTGATATTAATTATGTCTAATACAAAATGTATTTATAATTGATTTTATTTAAAGAATTATAATTTTGAATATTATTATTCAGAGAAATATTGTGAGATACTGATATAGTGGTACCATGACATCTTTTACGTGATGGTAGGGATTATTATATGACCCAAATTGGGGTTATGAGGGAACAAAAAAGGATGTAGAAGAAACTTGTAAAAAAGCTAACTTACTTGGGCTTAAAGTGGGGTTTCATCTTTCAACACAGTGGTATTATTTATTTCTAATAGACTTCTCTTTTTTTCAAAGTAGGAAGTACTCTTCATCCACTGGGGATGGAAGTGCTCTGTTGCTTTTGTTGTGTCTTGTCTTGGAGATTTTCGTAAAGAACTAAGTATAAAGAGGGAAGGGTGCTTTAAAAGGAAAAAGGATGACTTTAATGTACAAAAAGGGCAGCATATTGTGCTGCACTTTTTGTTAAATTAAATAGAATGAATAGGCTATTTTTACAGCCTTGATTTAAAACTGATAGCGTATGCCACCTGAAAAGCTTGCACCACTTATACCAGTTTTCTGAAGCTTTTGTTGATAACTTACATCACCATGAAGGGAGAAATTGTGAGACAGTTGCGCATTGATGCCAACGCCGCCTTCAATTGCAGGTCCCATAGGATCAAGGTCAAAGTTTCTGCCAATCTGGATGGTACCATTATCACCAAAGGTTTTGATCAAGTTTACTTTTCCATAGAAAGACATTGGACGGTTGTTTTCAGTGGAAATGGTTTTTGTCAAACGTCCACCAACACGGATCAACCATTGAGAAGGATTTTTCATATCAACGGTAAAATTATCAGCATCTTCAATGGTATTAAACATCAAATGTTGATAAGCAAGTTGTGCTTGAGGCTCGAAGGTTAAGCCTTCCATTCCGGTTGCAAACTCTTTGCCAACGGTGGTGGAGATACTCAACATTTTGGCATTTTTCAATTTTGCGGTTTTGCCAATGATAGCATTGCCGATATCTCCTTTTAGAATTCCATAGGATAAAAGCGTATCCATATAGAAACCATTGTCATGCTGCACGCTGCCATAAGCTGTTAGTGACCATTTATCCAATGTGCTCTTACTTACATCATCCATATCCTTTGGAGTGAAAGATAGTCGCCCATAGGTGCCTACAAGACCGAAATGTGTTGTGGTATTTTGTCCTTCTAATGCCGCGAATGCAACACCGGCTTGTAGAGCAGCATAGCGGATATCAGCACCATAACCATATTTGAGAGGCCCACGCTTGGAAGATAAGGTTCCTGTGTTTCCGTAA
>NZ_JBHIND010000049.1:0-2453 GCF_042194695.1 Bartonella sp. CM86QHHN | reverse complement strand
ATCTCTTAAGGCTCTAATTCGAGTTAAGAAATGACCATCGATATATTCACAATCATCAATAAATTCGTATTTTTTTGCAGGATTTTGTTTATTAACAAGCACAGTTTCATTTGAAATAGAAGAGATAACGGGGGTGTTGTTTGAGATATTTTTCATAATTAAAACCTACATGTTTATATGTTTGTTATTGACAACCCTTTAAGGGCGTCGGGCGTTAACAAACACGGCATGTAGTCCGTTGCTTACACTTTTCCCATAAGGGTATTGTATGGTGTAAGCACACCCGACAAAATCATCATATATGCTAATTAAAGCATAAAAGATAGCCAGTTTTTAAAAGCTTTGGAAAGATTGTATCGTAATCTATCCGCTACATGTTTAGTGTTTGTTAATCACTTGATTATTTGTGTAACAAAATACGTATTTATTGTCAAATAATATTTCTATCTTTTTGATATTTTTTCTTATTTTTTAAATACGTTGTGTATTGATAATATCTTATGCTTATTAATTTCTTCTTTTATATTTATGTGCTTTTAAAGCTATATTATATGTTTTATGAAACGATTGCGTTATTTTCTGAATCTATACATTTATAATATTTAGAAACGCTCTCATAATGCGTATTTTAAACTTTATAACCTATCAATTTTGTTACTAAATGAATTTTAAATTTTTTGTGAATTTTGTTTATAAGGGGCTTTAATTTAAACGACCTTAATAGCACCGCGCTCNGAAAACACTTATGAAAACATCTCAATAGAAACTGATCATTATAGAGATGAGCAAAATTCCTTTTAATAAACTTTTGTCAGTCTTGTCAGTTCTTTTTAGAACCTATATCATTTTTTTTAAATGAGAGAAAATTAAAATCATTATATTTCAATAAGTTAAGTTTTATCAATTTTTCAAAATACAACTTATTAAAACAGCCATAACAAATAAATACAACTGTAAATATATATTTGTCAGTTTATGTCAGTACATTGAATCGACAAAAGTGATCATTTAGTAAATGATTAAAACATGTCTTATGAGAGTATGTGATCTTTTAAAGCCTTTCAAAAGAAAGGGATTATAATCATAATAAATGCTATCAAGATCCTTATGGTTATGAGTTTTGAAGGGGTTTTGAGTTTTGAGGGTTGCTGCTATTATGTAAAAAAACGATAAAAAGTAAAAACGTTATTTTTCAATATGTTAAGATTTTACAGACCTTTAAAAAACAACCCATATTGATAACACAACCTATAAATTCAACTAATAATATACGTTTTGAGGGGGTTTTGACGGTTTTTACACCTTCAAAACCTATAAGCAAAATGAATATACATAACTCTCTTTAAACAAAGCTTTTGATAACAATAAAGCACTCATTTTAGATTACGGTATAATCTCTTAAAGGCAATGTAAAAAAAATCTAATTCACTTTAAGAGTGGATTTCTTAAATTTTGCAAAACAATCTAAAAAAATTATTTAAAAGTTCAAATCGTATCTTTAATTTGAATTATAAATACATTATTAGACTTTTGCATTAATCAAAGGTTTATGATGATGAAGTTTTTTATTTTACTTTGTTTGTTAATACTCACAGCTTGTGGTCCTATAACACATTTGAACGGAATTGTTGATCCAAACTACAAGGGACGATTTCAAACGAAAAAGATGGTCATAGGAGGTGTTGGCATGTCTATTTCTGAGCAAAAAGCACTTGAAGACACCTTTGAGAAATCGCTTGCTAAATACAATGTACAGATATTGAGAGGATTAGAACTTTTCCCTCTAACTCGTAATTATTCCTATAACGAGAAAGAGGAAATTATAACAAATAAAGGCGCAGATGCACTCCTAATAGTTAGCGTTGATAATCGTGCTATATCGCAGACATATATCCCGCCAACGTATCATCCGGGAACCTCTACAAGTACTATTTCGGGATTTGGAAACTTTGCTACCATAGAAACTGAGACGACACCAGGTTATGTGACCGGTGGATATAATATTAGTAAGCCCGCCATAAGTGTTAGTGTTTATCTTATTCACCATACAAAAAACAAAGAAACCATATGGCTAGCAAAAGGCTATAGCGATGGAAATGCTTTTGCATCATTTTCTAATCTCATAGTAAGCGTTGCTGAAACAACTGTTGAAAAACTAGCCAAAGAGGGGCTTATAGTCCCAAAGTAGAGTTAGGAAAATAGCAGCATAATCACGAATTTTAGCCACAAGGTCGATGTTAATAAAGCTATCATTTTAGATTACGGTATAATCTTTTAAAGGCGATGTAAAAAAATCTAATTCTATTTAAGAGTGGGTTTCTTAAAAGTCTTAAAGCAATCCCAATAAGAGTGTTTAAAAGTACAAAGCCTTATTTTTAGAATAACGCATATTAGGATTGTATCTAATCAACTTAACAAAAGAGGTATAGATTATGGTTATAAGATTCTATACC